>CAMOGQ010000033.1 GCA_946614165.1 uncultured Lachnospiraceae bacterium | reverse complement strand
GACGACCCGGGCGGCTCTGCGGCGCTATGCGCCGTCAGCCCGCACCAGCAAAAAAAAGGCAGCCAGACCATAGGTCCAGCCAACCTTTTTTTCTTCTCTCTTTCCGGTTCTTAGCCCCGCTTCTTTATTTCCGGCCTTTTTACGGCCCCTCCCGCCGGCAGAAGGCAAAGCCCTTCTTATCTGTAAATGATCTTTACCTTATGGCCTTCCGATGTAAAGGATTTTTCCAGTCCCTCCGTCAGATGGATGAGGCCCTCATCATCCATGATGATCATCTCGAAATCGTCCCCGTACTCTCTCCAGTATTCCACGCTCTTTTCCAGCCCCATGACAAAGCAGGCTGTGGACAGAGAATCCGCCAGGGTGCCGTCGGGACTGACGATGGTCACGGAGCTGATCCCGGTCTCGGCAGGACAGCCTGTGGCAGGATCCAGGATGTGATGATAGGTCTTTCCCGTCTCCTCGTCCTTAAAATATCTTTCATAGGCGCCGGAGGTGATGACGGCCTTTCCGGAAACCGCCAGAACGCCCACGATGCCGGCGGAATTGCCGGGGTCCTGAATGCCGATCCTCCAGTCGGCCCCTCCGGGCTTGCTGCCCAGGCAGTGGACGTTGCCGCCCAGATAGATAAGGCCGGATTCCAGTCCATATGACCTGAAGATCTGTGCCACTCTGTCGGAGGTAAAGCCCTTGGCGACGGCGCCCAGGTCTATGCCCTGGCCCTCCGCAAGGCGCACCAGAGCGCCCTCTTCCCTTTCTTCGATCTCCATCAGGTCCTGATCCACCAGGGGAAGGAGACTGTCAATCTCTTCCTGAGAGGGAACACGGTATTCTTCCGTGGTAAATCCCCAGAGCTCCATCATGGGATAGACGGAAATATCCAGGGCCCCGCCGGAGCGTTCATGGACCTTCCCCGCCTTTTTCAGCATGGCCAAGGTGTCTGCAGACACTTTTCCTTCTCCCTCTGCATTGATCACGCCGATCTCGCTCTCCGGATTTCCCACGGACAAAAGACGGTCCAGGCGGACGATCTCCTCCGCCGCTGCCTGCACCGCCTCCGGGGCCCTGTCGCCGTAAGCCTTCAGCTGCATGGTGGTGGTCATGGCGTAGACATCCACTTCTGCGTATGTAAGGCCGTCCTTTTTTGTCACGGCCACATCTCCGATGATATCTTCCTGAAGGGCCGGGGCCGTCTCGCCCATTTCGCCCTTTTCACCCGTCTCACCTGTTTCCCGTGCTTCACCGCTTTCTTTCCCGGAGGAAGAGGGCGTCTCTTCCTTTTTGCAGCCCCTAAGGGACAGGGCCGAAAGGAAAAGGCAGAAGGCCGTCAGAAGACACATGAATCTTTTCCTGTTATGCAAGTTCGTTCTCCTCGTATGGTAAGCTCCCGGGGTACATCCCTGCAGGAGCTTTCTGATCGTTGTCTTATGTTTTTAAACTTTAACACAAAAAGGGCATATTGCAAGGGAAATCGGCGGAAGGGAATAAGCAGGGACCCGGCCCTTCCAGGGCACCGGCCCCTGCAGAGAACGGATGCCGCGGCATCTGCCGCGGCACCCGCCTGTCTTACTTAAGAGCTCTCTGTATCAGAGCCCCCTGATATCTGTATTCCTCTCCCCTGCTCAGGCTCTGCGCCTTCTGTAAAGGACCAGGCCTGCAGCTGCTGCGGCAAGAAGGACCATCCAGAGGCCCACGCTGCTTTCGTCCCCTGTCTTTGTACTCTTCTTTTCGCTGCTCTTTTTGCTGCTGTTTTTACTGCTGCTGTTCTTCTTTGTGTCAGTATCTTTCTTTGTGTCTTTGGAATCAGAGCTGTCGTCCGCCTTCTTCTCCAGTACGGTGAAGTTTGTCTGGGCAGTGCCGTTTGCGGACTTCACGCCGATGGTGTGGCTGCCGACGGCGAGGGTCTCAAGGAAGCTGCTCTGAAGATGGATCACGGTAGAGCCTTCCTCGGATGTGAAGGCATCCTCTCCGATCTCTTCTCCGTCCACCAGGACGCTGCGCAGATGCGCGTACCCGGCGTTTGATGTAAAGGAAAGATCCTTTCCACTCTCCTTTGTCCATTCGCCGTCCATGCCCTGAATGATCACGGGGGCGGCAAGGGTGAACTCATAGTCCGGATAGCCCGTGGACTGAACTGTGAGAGTCAGCGCCTCCTCATCTCCTGTAAAGATCTGGCCCTCTCTCGCATTCAGGTCGATCAGGCCTGCGACCGGATCGATCAGGACCAGCGCTCCGCGGCCGGCAGCATTGAATGTCTGGCCGTTCACAGTTACGGAAGTGATGTTCTTTAAATAGTTTTCAAAGTCTTTGGCATCCGCATCTTCCTTTGCCTGAAGGCCGTGTTCTTCGGGTCCCTGATTATACTCTGCGGGAAGCTCTGCCGAGGTCAGGGTAAAGTCTGCGCTGATAGGCGCATATTTACCGGAGGCGTCTGTCAGAGTGAGGGTATATCTGCCGGGCTTTGCATCCTTGTTGAAGGTCACAGCAGCGCCGTCTGCCTCGGCGTCCAGCCCCTCTGCCGCATAAAGGGCATCGAAGTCGTCCGGGAGAGCCTTTGACAGATTCATTTGGGTGGTACCGTCTGCAGCCGCAGCGTCCTCCACTGTCAGCTCTGTGTCCAGCTTGATGGGAACGTAAAGGTCTGTGCTGATGGCATAGACAGCATCCGTGGTATAGTAATCGATCTCTGTAATGGTCTGTCCCATCAGTGCCTCATAGTGGGCAGAGGACGTCTGGCAGCCATGTACGTTTGTGGTAAAGCCTGTGCAGAAGGCAAGTTCTGTCTTTCTCCAGATGTTCTCCATATGGCGGAGACCGTAGGAGCTGCCCTCTTTTGTCTTCAGGACAACGGCCGTGACCCTGTCAAGTCCGGAGACAGTATCGCTCTCCACGCCGATCTGATAGTCGCCGTAGCCTGACTTTGTGGTAAGAGAGGCAGAGCCGGCTGCGGCAGATGCCTCGGCACTGGTCTTTCCGAAGGAAACGGTGCCTCCTTCCGCCTGGGCGCTCTTATAAACGACAGGCGCCTCTTTCAGCAGATACCAGGAATAGGAAGGAGCCTCAAAGAGGGCATCCGCGCCTGTCATGGTGGTGGTGGAAGTCTGGCCCCTGTTTGTGACGGTGATATCTACGGTGGTATCATCCTTTACCCTGTTCTGATCCTTCAGGAAGGCGTCTGCTTCAAAGTATACAGGATAGATCACGCCGGTGATGGCGGAGCCGGTAGCGTCCACATGGTAGGAGCCGCCTGCAAGGCCTGCGGTGCGGGGCTTATTCTTTGTGGCGGAGGTAAAGGCATCAACTGGAACGCTGTTGTTCAGCTCAGCCGCATAGAATTTGTCGTAGGGGATGTTCATGAGGACATAGGTGCCTTCATAGACAGCCTGGGCGGACATATCCGCATAGTTGCCGCTGACGACAGTGACCCTGTAATTGGTGTCCTTTACGGCAAAGTCTCCGGTCTCCAGGGTGCCGTCCTGATTCACGGGCACATCCTCTGCAATGACCACAGGGGTCTGGCCTCTTCCGACCACGGTCTTTACAGTCGCTTTCGGGTCCTTGATATCCTCCGGCAGGCCTGTAACGGTCATCAGGAAGGAAGTATCAAAGGCGGCCTGGATCTCATTTCCCTGTTTCTTAACGGTCACATCGCAGGGATAATCGATGACGTCATAGGCGCCGTCCCTGTTTATATAGTAGGTGACATTGGTGATGGTCTTTCCGCCAAGGTCCATCATGTCATAGTTCCAGCCAAGATCTGTCTTTCTCCAGACGTTCTTTACATGGGTCAGGGCATACTTTTCGCCGCCGGCTGTCAGGACGACAGCATTCACCACCGCGTCGGAGAGGCCGTCCGCACTCACCTGGAAGTCGATCTCGGTATAGTGGCCGCCGTAGGTCAGGGAATACTCCGCAGAGCCGGAGGAGCGGCCGCCTGTCACAGGGCCGAAGGAAGCGCCGCTTCCCTTTCCGTTCATGACCTTATAACGGTTCGGAGCATCCTTCAGGACATAGTAGGCGTAGGAGCCGCTGGCAAAGAGGAGGTCCTTTCCGGACACGTCCTTTGTGGTCAGGGAGGACTTGCCGGCTGCCACGGTAATGGCAGCGGAGGACTCGTCCGTGACCTGGGTCAGGCCTTCCAGAGCGGAAGGATCTTCCACAAGGACGGGATAGGTAACGCCCAGGATCCTGGCGCCGGATGCGTCACTTGTGGTATAGCCTTCGTGGTAGGAGCCTGCCGCCATGTTCTGGTTGTAGGTCTTTACGGTGGCTGTAGTAACGGCGTCCACGCCGCTTACGCCTTCCGCCGCATAGAACTTGTCGTAGGGGATGTTCATAAGAACATAGACCGGCTCCTTTTCCTCCCCGGCGGGGACAAGCGCCTTCACGGCATCCTCAAGGGCCGCTGTCTGGGCGCCTACTTCCTCCTGAGAAGCTGCCGCCGCTGCCAGAAGGGCCTTTGCGGACGAAAGAGCTTCCTGCATCTTCTTCCAGGAATCCTCCGTATAGTCTTCTGCCTTTAAAGCCTGTGCGTCATTTACTTCCTTTTCCAGTGCGGAATAGTCTGTCACGGACTTTGCGGCAAGGGCTGCCTTCGCATTCTTTATGCCTTCCGCCGCGGCGTCTGCGTCCGCCTGGGCGGCATCTTCCTTTGCAAGGATCTCTTCGCCCCTCTTTACGGCGTCCTGCAGGGCCTTCCAGGAATCCTCCGTATAATCTTCTTCCTTTAATGATTTGGCGCTGTCAAGAGCGCTCCTTAAGGCTTCCTTGTCAGCCTTTCTGACAAGGCCGCTTTCCGCCTTCTTCAGGGCCTCCTCCGCGCTGTCCACGGTGCTCTGGGCAGCAGAATCGTCGCCGGCCGCCTTCTTTGCATCGGCAAGGGCCTTTGCAAAGGCGGTCCAGGAGGCTGCCGTATAGTCTTCTTCCTTTTTCTCCTGCGCTGCACTGATGGCTGACTGGAGGGAGGATTTGTCAACCGTCACGATTTCTTCTGTAGTCTTTGCATCGGCGATGGCTTCCTTTGCCGCCTTGATAATGGCCTTTGAGGAACAGGTCGCCTCGGACACGGCATCCACTCCGTCCGCGCTCTGCTTCTCAATGATCTTTTTCTTCACGCCGGAAAGAGCATCCGAAGTATAGCCTTTGTTCTTTCCTTTGGCTCCGGAGGCTGTGATGTCTGTGATCTTCTCCCCCGAAACAGTGACCGTCACATCCAGGTAATACTGGTCAAAGTCCGTATAGGTTTCGCCGTCTTCCTCGTACTCCACCGGAATGACCTGGGCAGACTTTGTGTAGCTGCCGTCCTTCAGATAGGTCCTTGATGCAGCCAGGGCTTCAAGACCCGTCCCCGGAAGCATGGAAACTGCCATGACCGCAGACAAAAGCAGAGACAGCAGTTTTTGGTGTTTTTTCATACATTTGCTCCTTTCTTTTCCGCAGGTTACAGGTGAGATCCATTCCGGTTTCCTCCCTGAAACCTCCCTCTCTCCCCGGCCCTGCGGCAGTTTGTTATATCAGCCGGCATTAGTAATCGCTAACCCCAGCTTCTTTAAAAACAGAGCCGGGCACATCCCTGCGCTCTGTTCTTAAATCGTGTTTCATCTCAGATCCGCTCCTGAAGATGCTTTCCCGGGAAAGCGTCACAAAAAACGGCACAGGCCCAGGGCGCATCCCATAAGGAAAAAGACCGCCGCCTTCAGGCACACGGAAATAAAGGCTTTTCCCCCTGTCAGCTTCAGATCCCAGCGGGATATGTTGGACTGGGGAAACCTGGGGCAGGCACTTACGCAGGCCTCGCAGGCAATACATTCTCCGTTCCTCATGCCGTCATGCTCCAGCTTAATGCCCACAGGGCACTGATTCCTGCAGGCGCTGCAGCCTTTTATGCATCTCTCTTCCTTCCTCTCAAGCTGGCTGAAGGGAAGGGCCGGAAGCAGGGCAAAGACCGCTCCCAGTGGGCAGAGGCACTGGCAGAAGAACCTGGGCTGCAGGGCCATGCCGGCCAGGATCAGAATAAACAGAATTATGCCGGCAAGAATAGCGCCGGAGGGAAGGCGGAGGGCCGTCAGCTGGGAAAACACGTCCCAGGGACTGTATCCCGCCGTCTTATCATACAGGTTCAGCCCGCAGAGAATGACGATGGCGGCCAGCACCAGGTACTTGACCTTCTGCAGCGTTCTGAGCAGTCCTTCCGGAAAACGGAAGGGCTTTTTCCTTTTAAGCGCCTTCTTCTGAAAAAGGACCGACAAAGCATTTACGGCATCACCCAGAGATCCGAAGGCGCATACGAAGCCGCAGAAGAATCTGCCGAAAAGAACGGTAAAGCCGCAGAGGGCCAGAAAGGCCAGTACGAAGCTGTCGATCTCCAGGACTTCTCCCTTTCCGATCCACTGGAAGATATGCTTTACTCCGGAAAATCCCGCCACAAAGGCGCCGGGCATGGAAACAAAGAAGATGAGCTGGATCAGGGCCCGGAGGCGGGCTCTGCGGGTAATGGTCTTTTTTCTGATCTGGGCGGCGGTCAGGGGCTTTTTTGCAGGCCCTGCCTTGGCGGCTGCCCTGCTTTGGATCTCCTCCATCATCTAGCCGCCTTTCCCAGAGCATCACGAGCCGCTTCCAGGATCCCGCCCGAACTGAAGGTGGCGCCGGATACCGTATCCAGATCTGTGCTCTGCTCTTTTATGATCCGGGGAAGGATGTCCTCTGCCATCTCTAAATAGGCGGGGTCTTCTCCCGAAGCTTCTGTCAGCTCAATGTCCGTGATCTCTTCATCCGTAACGGTGACCTTAACGCGGACACTGCCGCCAAAGCCTGTGCCTTCCCCCTCATAGCTGCCGGCATGATAGATGAGAAGGGCTTCCTCATTAAGGCGCATGATCTCCTTATTGTAGGCTTCCACTTCAGAGATGGCTTCCTCCCTCTCTTCCACCTCCGCGGCCCTGGCCACGGCGATCTGCTGATATTCCATAAGGAAGATAAAGACCAGGAAAAGAGAGACCAGCTTCATTCTGAAATTCGTGTTTTTCATACCTTCGCTTCCTCTTCCTTACTGCTTTCCGGACCGGCTTCCTCTTCAGGGCTCTTAACAGAAGATCCTTCCTCAGGTCCTTCTTCCTGCTCCGGCAAAGCTTCTGCAGGGGATGCCGCATCTGCTTCCTTTTCGCTTTCCGTATCTTCCTGCGCATCCTCCGATTCTGAGGCTCCGCCTTCCGGGGCCCCGGCCTCATCCGCCGGCTCTCCGCCTTCCTCTGACTCTTCCCCGTCAGGATCTTTCATTTCCTCCGGAAGAGGCTCTTTCGGGGATTCCTCTTCCATGATCTGTTCCTCAGACTTTTCTTCCGGATCTTCCGGGACTTCCGCTCCTTCAGCGGCTTCCTCTCCTTCCGGAGTCTCATCTCCTTCGGGATCCTTCAAAGACTGGCCGCCCTGGGCCTCCTCTCCCTCTGCTTCTTTTCCACCAGGCAGGGAAAGTGCTTTCTGCACAGCCTCCAGGATGGCCTTTGACGAGCAGGTGGCGCCGGATACGCTGTCCAGGCCATCCAGGCTCCCGGACTCCAGAAGAGCCTCCTTCAGGGGGCCGAAAGCCTTATTCCAGTAGCGGCGGTTTGTTCTGTCCACCGGCGTATCCTCGGAGAGGACAATGCCCACGACCTTTCCTTCTTCCACCGTTACATGGAGGAGGATCTCATAGTCTTCGAAGTCATGCTCCCCTTCCTCGTCTGCAGGGCAGACCACCCGGGCTTCTCCGTCAAAGACGCCGTCCGTGAGGCCGCTGCCAGCCTTTTCCTGTGCTTTCTTTTCCTCTTTTGATTTCTCCAGGGCCTCCCGGAGAGCCTGAAGGATGCCCTCAGAAGAACAGGTGGCGCCGGAGATGCTGTCGATTCCTTCCGCCTCCTGGGCCTCAAGGACCGCCTCCGAAATGGGCTCCAGGGCCTTTTTGAAGTAGCGGCGGTTTGTTCCGTCCACGGGCGTATCTTCCGAAAGGGAAATATCCGTGACCTTTCCTTCTTCAACACTCACAAGCAGAAGGACCTGGTAGTCTTCGAAATCATACTCCCCGTCTTCGCCTGCCGGGCAGATAACGGAGCAGGTCCCTTCGAAAACGCCGTCCGCATAGGGAGAGCCTTCTTCATCCGTCTCTTCTCCCGGCTCCTTTGGATCTTCTTCCTCCCCTCCTGAGACCAGGGCCTTAGACAGGGCGTCCTTTACGGCACTTATGATACCCTCGGAAGAGAATGTGGCGCCGGATACCGTATCGACCTGGGCGCTCTGGGCTGCCAGGATCCTGCCGGGAAGGACAGACGCCTTCTCATAGAAGGATGCTGTCTCGCCTTCATGCTCCAGGACCTCTACGGCCCCGATCCGGCCGCCTTCAATGACCACTCTGACCTTTATATCTCCGCCGTAGCCCTCGCCCGTGCCGAAGTACTCTCCGTCCCGATAGGTCTCTTCCGGCATCTTTTCAGGATCGATAACGGGTTCCTTCTCTGTTTCTTCTTCGGCAGCTCCGGCTGCCTTTTTAAGAGCCCTCTTTACGGCATTGATGATGCCGTTTGAAGAATAAGTAGCGCCGGAGACCGTATCCACGTTTGGGGTCCCTGCCTTCAGGATCCTGCCGGTCACGGCCGCTGCCCTCTTGTAGTAGGAGGCCGTCTCTCCGGAGTGGTCCAGGACCCGGATCCCCGCGATCTTTCCGTCCTTTATGGTAACTTCCACTGTGATATTTCCGCCAAAACCGGGGGCCGTGCCTGTATAGACGCCGTCCGCGTACTTCCCGTCCTTAAAGGCTTCCTTCTTAAGGCTTCCCTTCGGAGATGTCTTTGCGGGCGCTTCATTTACCACGCTCTCTCCTGTCAGGGCGTTTTTAACGGCGCCCAGGATGCCTCTGGAGGAATAGGTGGCGCCGGATACCGCATCCACCTCCCAGGTCTGGTATTTGAGGACCTGACCGATCACGCCCTTTGCCCTGGTAAAGAAGGAGTCTGTCTCGCCGGAGGCGGAAAGGATCTGCACGTCAGTGATCTTTCCGTCTTTCATGGTGACGGAAACACGTATTTCTCCCCCGTAGCCCCGGGCGGATCCGGTATAGGTGCCGTCCGCATAGGGAAGGATATCTGTTTTGATTTCTTCCTCTTCTTCCTCTGCTTCCGGGCTTTCTTCCTTTTCTTCCCGGACGGCCTTTGCCTGGACCACCTGCGTCAGGCGCTCCGGAATATCCCGAAGGACCGGGACCGTATCCGGAAGGGTAAAGGCGATCAGGACCGCCACCAGGACGGCCGGGATCAGAAACATTACAGGCGAAAGCCTTTTTATTTTCTCTTTCATAGCTTCTCCCTGCAGCGCCCGCCGCGGCCTCCTTCCTTCCGGGTTTTTTTCAAAAAACGTTTTCAGGAAAGGGGGCTTTCTTTCAGACATCAAAAAACCCATCTGTATGTCCTGCATTTCAGATGGTATCCGGGCGCGCCGCGTAAAAAATATAAGAAAAAACTGTTTGACACCCCTTTTCCTTTGTGGCATCTTAAGAAAAGCGGGCGTTATACATAGCTAACCAGTACCGCTACTTTATCACCGTATCCCAAAGCCTGTCAATAATAATATTTATTATAAGTATTATTATTATTATTATTTCTTTTCCTATGCCCTTATTTCTGCTTCTGTGCTTTTCTTTCCCCTGAAGCTCCTGCTGGGCGGCAGAAAGTAAGGACCGGTTCACCAGATGTGTGAACCGGTCCTTACTTTCTGCCGGAAATATCTTTCCTCTGTATATCTTTCTGATATTTCTTTCCTCTGTTTCTTTCCGTGTCTTCCCTGAAATATCTGCGCCTCCCTGCAGGGGATCAGATATACCAGACCGGCAGTTCCAGAATATTCTCCCGAAGCACCCCCGGCGCAGGACACATACTGATCACAGCGCCCATTCCCCTCTTTTTTTCTTTCACCTTATCCAGCACCTGAAAAGTACTGGCAGCATATGCGGTCTCCGAAGTATTCTTTTTGATCTCTATGGGATGGAGAATTCCGTTCTCCTCAATAATAAAATCAATCTCTCCTTCGACTTCTTTCTCTTCTCCGTCCTTCAGGATCTTCTTTTTGTCCCTGCCCCTGTAGTAGGAAACAAGGTAGCGATAGTCGATCCCCTGATTGGAATAGGACTTCAGAATCTCGGAAATCACAAAAGTCTCAAACATGTTTCCGGCCATGGCGCCATAGGCAAGTGTTTCGGGAGTCAGCCAGCGGGTCAGATAACAGGCCAGGCCTGTGTCGCGCAGGTAAACCTTCGGCGTTTTGATAGCCCGCTTCAAAACGGAAGGCGTATATGGTTCCAGAAGATATATGATGCCGGAAGCCTCCAGGACAGACATCCAGTTTCTGACTGTTGACGCATCCCTTCCTATTTCATCTGCAATATTGGAATAATTGACCATTTGGCCTGTACGGGCTGCAACAGCCACCATAAACCGACGGAAAACATCCAGATCCTGTACGGCTGACAGTTCTCTTACATCCCGTTCCAGATAAGTTTTTATATAGCCCGCGTAAAACTGCTGCCAGTCTAAATCAGGATTCCGATACAGTTCGGGATAGCTGCCTCTGTGAATGATCCTCCAGATTTGATCGGGCTTTTTAGCAGTTTTCTGCCGCCTGGCGACATAATCCATAGTTGGCAGAAAAGGATCTGTAAAGGAATCTCCCATGATTTCACGAAGTGACAGTCCGGACAATTCCACTATGGAAACACGGCCGGACAGAGACTCTGACACACTTTGCATCAGTCTGAACGGCTGAGAGCCCGAAAGGCAGTACAGCCCATATTGGTCACGGGCATCACATTCGATCTTAATATAGCGAAACAGGTTCGGAACGCGCTGCACCTCGTCGAAGGTAACGGGAGGCTGATTCAAAGTCATGAACATGTTTCCGTTTCTGACCGCCTGATCCTCAATAAAGGGATCGTCAAATGTCACATATTTTCTTTCCGGAAACAGCTGCTTTAAAAGCGTGGATTTTCCTGTCTGCCTGGCTCCGGTAATAAGGACAGCCTTGAAATTCTGCTGTGCTTTCTGTACATAAGATGAAATACTTCTTTCGATATATGCCATATGATACCCCTTTCGGCAAATCCGGAATTCAATTCCTGATTAGTCATATTATAGAGTTCAACAGCGGACAGGTCAAGAAGCTTGCGGCAAATCTGGAATCTAATTCCTGATTTGCCATAGCGCCCTGGTTTTGATATGGATTCAGACCGCCCGGTTTAAGGAACTTTGAGAACTCTGTGTGATGTGCTGCATATACTCACGTGCTTTTTATGGCCGCTTATTTGTCCCTCCGGCCTGGTCTGAAGCTGAAGGCAGCTCTCCGCCTCCGGAAAACAGAGAACCCCTGTGAGCCGGGCGGAAAAGCTGCCCGGATCACAGAGGATATATTCTGCTCTTATCTTTCGTTTTCCTTATAGCGCATGTAGGAGCAGACCATAAGGGCCACCTGAAGAGTCAGGGCGTCGTCGAAGCGTCTGACGTCCAGGCCGGTGTCCTTTTCCAGCTTCTCGATCCTGTACACCAGGGTATTGCGGTGGATGAAGAGCTTTCTTGCGGTCTCGGACACGTTGAGGTTGTTCTCGAAGAAGGTGCTCACCGTGGTGACCAGTTCATTGTCGAAGGCGATCTCTTCATGGTCTCCGAAGATCTCTTTGATGAAAAGCCTGCACAGGTTCTCGGGCAGCTGGTAGACCAGGCGGCCGATGCCCAGGCGGTTGTAGCTTGTCACGTTCTTTTCGGCATAGAAGATCTTGCCTACCTCCAGGGCCATTTTCGCTTCCTTGTAGGACTTGGACAGATCTTTCAGCTCCGTGGTAATGGACCCGTAGGAGGCTCTGGCCCGGACCATCAGCTCCATGTTCATCATGTCGATGGCCGTCTGGGCCGCTTCTTCCAGACTGGAATAGTCCTCTTCGCTCCTGACGGACTTGATCAGGATCACATGGTTCTGATCCACCTCCGTCAGATAGTCGCCGTTCTGGGTGGTAAAGAGTCCGGCCAGCATCTGGCGGGCTGCCGTATCCCTGTCGGAGGCCACCTCGAAGAGCACGATGGCTCTGGCCACACGGTCGCTGACATGGAGCTTCTTGGCTCTGGAGGCCACGTCCACCAGAAGGAGGTTGTCCAGGAGCAGATCCTGGAAGAAGTTGTGGCGGTCATAGCGCTCCTTGTAGGCCGTTACCAGGTTCTGCAGCTCGCTGACCGCGATCCTGGCCAGCATAAAGGCAGAGTCGCTTTCTCCTGTTGCTGTCAGAACAAAAGAGACCTCCTCCTCGTCCTTCACCTTCAGCAGAAAGTTGTTGCCGATGATCTGGGAGTCCACCGGAGAAGCGGCGAAGAAGCTGATGATGACGCTCTCCTGCACCTGGGCGCCGCCGGTGTTGACGATGACCTTGCCGGCCGTATCCTGCAGGCAGAATTCCACCTTGCTGATATCCCTGAGTTCTGTAAGACAGGTCTTAAGCACCTGGGAAGAGATCATAAAATCCTCCTTTTTTCAAAAAACAGCAGTGTATGTTACCATACACTGCTGTTCTTACTTACCTTATAAATCTTTTCGGGAAGTGCAGATTAGTTAACGATGGTAACCTCTGTCTCCTTATCGAAGATGTGGATCTTCTTGGTATCGAATGTGAAGGTAACCTTGTCGCCAGGACGAACCTTTGTTGTAGGCTCTACTCTTGCGGTGATGTTTGCACCTTCCAGATCGAAGTACAGGAATACTTCTGCGCCGAGCAGTTCGTATACGTTGACGGTGGATACGAAGTTGTAAGGAGCATCGCCCTTGGTCTCGATGATGTTCTCGGGACGGATACCAAGGATAACGGTCTTTCCGTTGTAGCCGCCGTCGATGATGGCCTTAGCCTTGTCAGCAGGAAGCTCGATCTTCTGATCAGCGATCTTCAGATATGCCTTGCCGCCGGCAACTTCTGCGACTGCATCGATGAAGTTCATCTGAGGGGAGCCCATGAAGCCTGCTACGAACAGGTTTGCCGGGTTGTCATACAGGTTCTGAGGGGAATCGATCTGCTGAACGATACCGTCCTTCATAACAACGATTCTGGTTCCCAGAGTCATAGCCTCGGTCTGGTCATGTGTAACGTAGATGATGGTGGTGCCCAGTCTCTGGTGCAGCTTTGCGATCTCGGTTCTCATCTGAACACGGAGCTTAGCATCCAGGTTGGAAAGAGGCTCGTCCATAAGGAATACCTTAGGAGAACGGACGATAGCACGGCCCATAGCGACACGCTGTCTCTGACCGCCGGACAGAGCCTTCGGCTTACGGTCAAGGAGATGGGACAGGTCAAGGATCTTGGCTGCCTCACGAACAGCCTTGTCGATCTCATCCTTCGGAACCTTACGAAGCTTAAGGCCGAATGCCATGTTGTCATAAACGGTCATGTGAGGATACAGAGCGTAGTTCTGGAAGACCATTGCGATGTCTCTGTCCTTGGGCTCGACGTCGTTCATAAGCTTGCCGTCGATCTTGAACTCACCAGAGGAAATGTCCTCAAGACCTGCGATCATACGAAGGGTGGTGGACTTTCCGCATCCGGAAGGACCTACGAAGATGATGAACTCCTTGTCAGCGATTTCCATGTTGAAGTCTCTGACAGCGTGATATCCGTTGGGATATACCTTGTTGACATTAACCAGTGATAAGCTTGCCATTTCTTTTCTCCTTTTTGAATTCCTGTGAATTTTCAAAACCGGCGGTGCCGGATGAACACTTTGTTTTCGTTTTATGCCGTTTCAGCGGCTTACGTGTAACAGTATATAGAAAAGTGTCTTATCTGCCCATGCCTTTATTCCACAAAATGTTTCCCATTTTACTCTCATTCGCTTTGAAGTTCAGCGGGCAGGGCCCCTGTTTCCTGAAAAGTTGAACAGGTTTCTCTCTTTTCTATTGTGCACCTTGCATGGTTTATGGTCTTTTCCTTATCTCGGATTTCTGAACCGGGAGAACTTTTACAGGGCCTGGTCCTCCTCCCTGCCGGAAATCTTTTCCGGGTCCTCTTCCCCTTTTTCCCGCTCCTTTTCCAGCTTTTTAAAGAGGGGAGAATACATGTGAGCGCTTACAAGTCCCGGCAGGGAGGCCCCGAACAGGACCACCAGGGGAGCCATGGATGGAAAAAGGAACCAGATGATCATGGGCAGGGCCCCTGCGGCGCCCATGGCCAGGGTCCTGGGAAAGGCCCGAAAGGCCATGGCCATGGCGGCGGAAAGGATCCCGGGCACGGTCCCCTCGAAACGGGACAGGAGGGGAAAGGCCCAGAGGAAATCCGCGTAGGCAACGAGGATCACCAGAAGCAGGAGGACCCCCAGGATCAGAGCCCCGCTTCCTCTCCCGTAGGAGACGATCCAGACGTCGAAAAGAGCCATAAGGCCCGCTGCCAGAAAAAGGAGCCAGATCAGGGTGGCCTGGCGGAAATTCTGCTTAAAGGACTTGAGCCATCCCCTGAGGATATAGCCCTCCTCCCCCCGGACCATCTTCAGGAGCACGTAGTGCATGGCCGTCAGGGAAGCCCCCGCCGTGACGACGGGGAGGCAGGCCGCCAGGGTGATCAGGTTCAGAATGACCAGATCCGTTATCCTGGAAAGGCCGTTCATAAGAGGGCTGTCAGGGTCAAAAAAGTGCATAAGAATCTCTCCGTCAGCAGATCTCGGCGCCCGAAGGCATATCCTTGTCGGGGGTCATCAGGGCAAGATTGCCCTCGGCGTCCTCTGCGCACAGCAGCATGCCTTCGGAGAGCATGCCGGCCATCTTGCGGGGAGCCAGGTTGGTGATGACCATGACCTTCTTGCCCACCATTTCTTCGGGGCTATAGTACTTACGGATGCCGGAGAGGATCTGTCTGACCTCGTCTCCGATCTTTACCTGGGAGCAGAGGAGCTTCTTGGATTTCTCCACGGCCCTGCATTCCAGGATCTCGCCTACTTTGAACTGAAGCTTGCAGAAATCGTCATAGGTGGCGACAGGGACCTCAGCCTTCTCTTCTTCCTTTTCGACTGCCTTTTCGGCAGTTTTCTCGGCTTTCTTCTCAGCCTTTGCAGCTTCCTTTTCAGCCTTCTTTGCGGCCTTTTCCTGCTTCTCGGCTTCCTCGGCTGCGGCGTCGGCTTCGGCTTCCGCTCTGGCGGCCGCCCTCTGCTTCTCCATGATGACTTCCACCTTCTTCGCCACTTCCTTCTTGTCCAGACGGGCAAAGAGGATGACGGGGCTGTCAGTCACCTTGTTTCCGGAGGGATAGAGGCCGAAGGTATCCAGGCTGTCGAAGGGACGAAGAGATGTATTCAGCATCTGGGCCACCTTGTCTGCCGTAGAGGGCATGAAGGGTGCCATCAGGGAGGTGCCCATGATGATGCCTTCCGTCAGGTTGTAAAGGACGGTGGATAAACGGTCCTGCTTTTCGGGATCCTTGGCCAGCTTCCAGGGCTCTGTCTCGTCGATGTATTTGTTGAGTCTCTTGAATACGGTGAAGATCTCTGTCAGGGCGTCGGCTGCGCGCAGCTCGTCCATCTTGTCCTCCACCTTTGCATAGGCGCCGGTGACCACGGCCTTGAGGTCCGCGTCCACTTCCTCTGCGGCGCCCTTGTCGGCCACTACGCCGCCAAAGTACTTGTTGGTCATGGAGATGGTGCGGTTGACCAGGTTGCCGAAGGTGTTGGCCAGGTCAGTGTTGACCCTTTCCGCCACCAGATCCCAGGTGATCACGCCGTCGTTCTCGTAGGGCATCTCATGAACTACGAAATAGCGGGTGGCGTCCACGCCGAAGATATCCACCAGGTCGTCTGCATAGATGACGTTGCCCTTGGTCTTGGACATCTTTTCGCCGCCCTGTAAGAGCCAGGGATGGCCGAAGACCTGCTTGGGCAGGGGCTCGCCCAGAGCCATCAGGAAGATGGGCCAGTAGATGGTATGGAAACGGATGATGTCCTTGCCGATCAGGTGCAGGTCGGCAGGCCAGTACTTCTTATAAAGCTCGCCGTGGTTGCCGTCCGCGTCGTACCCAAGGCCGGTGATGTAGTTGGAAAGGGCGTCCAGCCATACGTAGACCACGTGGTTGGGATCGAAGTCCACGGGAATGCCCCACTTGAAGGAGGTCCTGGAAACGCACAGATCCTGCAGGCCGGGCAGCAGGAAGTTGTTCATCATCTCGTTCTTTCTGGATACGGGCTGGATGAACTCGGGGTGGGTATTGATGTGGTCGATCAGGCGGTCGGCGTACTTTTTCATTTTGAAGAAGTAGGCTTCCTCCTGGGCAGGCTTGACCTTGCTGCCGCAGACCGGACACTCGTCCCCGTTCACCACCTGGGAAGCGGTATAGAAGGCTTCGCATTCCTGGCAGTAAAGGCCTTCATAGTGTCCCTTGTAGATATCGCCCTGCTTATAGAGCTTTTTGAAGATCTTCTGGATCTGGATCTCATGGTCCTCGTCCGTGGTACGGATGAACCTGTCATAGGAGGTGTCCATCAGGTCCCAGAGGCGTTTGATCTCGGCGGCGTTCTTGTCCACGAAGGCCTTGGGGGTCATGCCGGCCCTGTGGGCACGGCTCTCGATCTTCTGTCCGTGTTCGTCGGAGCCTGTCTGGAAATAGACGTCATAGCCGTCCGCTCTCTTGTATCTTGCGATGGCATCTGCCAGTACGATCTCGTAGCTGTTGCCGATGTGGGGCTTGCCGGAGGTATAGGCGATGGCCGTTGTAATATAGTACTTTCCCTTGCTTTGCATGTTTTCTCCTCTCTATGTCTTCCGCGGCCGCATCGGCCCGGCGAAATATCTTTATTAATAGGTAATGACCTCGGCGCCGGTCTCCGTGACCAGGACCTGGATCTCCCACTGGGCGGAGTCCTTTCCGTCCTTGGTATAGATGGTCCACCCGTTGTCTTTGTCTTCGTAGAACTCGCAGGTCCCCATGTTGACCATGGGCTCGATGGTAAAGACCATGCCGGGCACCATGAGCATCTCCGTGCCAGGCTTTGACACGAAGCTGACGAAGGGATCCTCGTGGAATTCCAGGCCGCAGCCGTGGCCGCCGATCTCCCTTACCACGGAGTAGCCGTTCTTCATGGCGTGCTGGTTGACCGCATTGCCCATGTCGCCCAGGAAGGTCCAGGGCTTTACGTTCTGCAGGCCGATCTCCACGCACTCCTTGGTCACCTGGACAAGGCGCTTTCTTTCTTCCGATACATTCCCGATCATGAACATGCGGGAGGAATCGGAAAAGTAGCCGTTCAGGATGGTGGAGCAGTCCACGTTGATGATGTCTCCGTCCTTTAAGATGATCTTCTCATCCGGAATGCCGTGGCATACTTCGTTGTTGATGGAGGTGCAGACGCTCTTGGGGAAGCCTTCGTAATGAAGGGGCGCGGGGATGCCTCCCATCTCCACTGTAGTCTTATAAACGATGTCGTCGATGTCCTGGGTGGACATGCCCTCGCAGATCACCTCCGCCACCTTGTCCAGGCAGGCGATGTTGATGACGGCGCTCTTTCTGATCCCCTCGATCTGGGCCGGGGTCTTGATGATGCTCCTGTCCGGAACCATATGGCCCATGAATTCGTAGTGCTTGATCTTCTGATCAAAATTCATGTGGCAGGCCTTGTACTTTTTGCCGCTGCCGCACCAGCAGGGTGCGTTGCGCTCGATCTTCTGATTGGAAAACATCCTTTATTCCTTCTTTCCTGTATATGTATGAACGGTCCCTCTGCCCCTTCGGGACCTCATATATGTCTGTCTTTTCTCTGACTGTCTGAAAATAGTCCAAGTACTAATATGTAAGATTTTCTGTCAAAAGTCAAGGAAGGAGTATCGCAGGAGCCGGAGCAATCGGGCAATCGAAGAAGCCGCAGAGCCGCAGAGGGGATCATTCGCTTAAAAAGCATGCGCCGGGCGCTTTTACCTCCTGTTCCATGCCCGGTCCTTTCCGCCCCCTTTATGCTGCCTCCCGGAGCACAAAGCAGAGGCCGGGGCACCTTCATAAAAAACAGGGCCCGGAGCAGGCGGTATGGTCAGAGATCACTTTGCTTTCTCCAGTGAATTTGTCGAAGCTGAAGCAGCGGAAAGATTATCTACCACATATCGATTTTAATCTTACAAATTTAGAAGTAGAATGGAACGACTGTTGAATATCTTATCTGCGGAGTTATCAAGGCTCCTGAATTGGATACCTGGATCTTATCACCGAAAAAGGGACTTCAAAGATCAGTATTTCAGAGCTTGCCAGACGCGCAAACATAGACAGAAAGACGTTTTATCTGCACTATAACTCTGTGGATGATGTGCTTAGTGAACATGTGGAGAATAAATTCAATTTGGTCGTATCCGTAATGGAAGAAAACCATTATTTTGATGATCCTTTCAATGTCGAGATGCTGATCGATCTCCTTGACCGTTTCTACAAGGAGGAAGAAAAACTGCTTCTTGCAGTGGCGGGAGGCGATTCCTATGATGATCTATGGATAAAGGTACATGATATTCTGGCAGATAAAACAAAGGATCTCTATGCCCCTCTTGTAAATATCGATGCCGGTGAACTCAGTGTCTTTTATGATTTTATTACTGCGGGTGTCATCGATGTTTATCGCAGATGGTCACGGGGAGAATACAGCTATGATCTTCGTCATCTGATAGAAATGATAGCAGCCGTCGTCCGGACAGGACTCGATCCGTTCCTGAAAGAATCGTGAGGCTTCTTCGGAACAGGAACACCCTGTCATATATCATCTTCTCTGGAAGAGTTTCTTCTTAAAATGGACGAGGATCAGGCTGACTGACAAATCGTGATTTGCGGAGGTGTTAAGGATGTGGATTTTTTGGGAATGGCAGCAATCATGTCAAGACTGCATTTTCTGATCAGTTTTCACTGTAAGGATGATTGACATCGGTAGCAGGCTATGATATTCTTGCATGCAAATGGCGAATCAGAAAGCTAAATACATATAAAAAACGCCAAAATATGGTTTTTTAATGCATGTCTGGCGTTTTATGATTCAGTGGTGACAAAAATGAAAATCATAGGGAGAAATCGGGAAAAGGAAATTATTGCGAATTGTCTTTCTTCGAAACGACCGGAATTTGTTGTGATTTATGGAAGACGCCGCGTGGGCAAAACATTTCTTGTCAAAGAATACTTTAACGGGCAATTCTCTTTTTATGCAACGGGTCTTTCTGACGAGAAAACGAAAGGCCAGTTAAAGGCATTCCACGCAAGTCTGCAGATATATGGCTGTACGGAGAAAAAAACACCAGGTGACTGGTTTGAAGCATTTTCACGACTGCGGTCACTTCTTGAAACAAAGGATATTTACAGGGATCCGGTAAGTAACAGACGCGTCGTTTTTCTGGATGAACTTCCATGGATGGATACAGCCAGGTCAGATTTCAAAAGTGCTCTTGAGTATTTTTGGAACAGCTGGGCTTCTTCTCAGGAAGATCTCTTACTAATCGTCTGTGGATCAGCTACGTCTTGGATCATAAGCCATATGCTGAAAGAACGGAAGGGATTTCATAATCGTGTTACCAGGCGGATCAGGCTTCTTCCTTTTAATCTGAAAGAGTGTGAGGAACTGCTGGAGTACAATGGTATCGTTATGACAAAGGCACAGATGATAGAGTGCTATATGGTTTTTGGTGGTATCCCTTATTATCTGAATTTAATTAATTCCCGCCTTTCCCTTGCACAAAATATAGATGAGCTTATCTTTAAGCCATATGGCGATTTAAAAGACGAATATGACGAATTGTTCTATTCTCTGTTTAAGAAGCCTGAAAAGCATATGGAAATTATTAAAGCGCTTTCTGAATCGAAAAGTGGTAAAACGAGGCAGGAGTTATCGGAAATAGAAGCAATCGGAGGAGGGTCTGTTCTGACCGAAAATCTGCTGGAACTGGAACAATGCGGATTTATCAGAAAATATTCAAATTTTACAAAACCGTCTAATGGAGCTTATTTCCAGCTTGTTGATCCGTTCGTATTGTTTAGCCTAAGATTTGTGAGACTGCACAGATATGGTTCCTGGATGGAATATATACATTCTCCTGCCTATAATGCCTGGAGAGGAAATGCCTTTGAGATCTGCTGTGTAAACCATGTTCCCAGAATTAAAGCTGCACTTGGAATTGCCGGAGTAGAAACCATGGAATATGCCTGGAGGAGCGAGACGTCGAATCCGGGAGCACAGATCGATCTTTTAATTGATCGTAAAGACGATGTTATCAATCTGTGTGAAATGAAATATACAGATGATGTCTTCAAAATAGACAAATCCGAATATGAAAAGCTTATGAACAGATTGAGCACATTTCAAAAAGAGGCTCATCCGAAGAAGGCCATACATATGACTCTTGTTTCCGCAAATGGACTTTCAGATGGGAAATATGCCTCTGTATTTCAGAGTGTAATAACAGGTGAACAGTTGTTTTAAAGAGCCATTCTCGTAAGGTTGTCTTCCCAACTAAGTCTTGAAGGTGTGAGGTTATCTTCCCACCATATAGGGAAATACCCCAAGTTAGTTTAAAAAGAAAAGAACAGGCAGCATCCGCAGACAGGCCTTCACAGAGGACGCCGGTCCGGGACCAATCCTGTTCTTTTCTTTTTTCCAAATCTTTTTTAATCTTTGTCTCCTGCAAGAAGGGCCTGGTAGATATCTCTCCTGCTTACCCCCCTGTCGGAGGCCACCTTCTTCATGGCATCCTTTCTGGAAAGGCCCTGGTCCTCGTAGACCTTCATATGGTCTTCCAGAGACATCTCCTCCCAGGTCTTTTTCCTTTCCTCCTCCAGGGCATTTCTGTCCGCTCCCTGAATCACCAGGACATACTCTCCTCTGGGGTCATGCTCCTTATAATAGGCCATGGCGCCCTCCAGGGTCATGGGCAGGGCTTCCTCGTAGATCTTGGTCAGCTCCCTGCACAGAGTGATCTTCCGGTCTCCCAGTACGCTGTACAGGTCCTTTAAAGTCTCTTTCAGGCGGTGGGGGGCTTCATAGAGGATGATGGTCCTTTCCTCCCTCCTCAGCTGGTCCAGGACATAGGCATGCTCCTTTTTGTCCTGGGGCAGAAAGCCCTCGAAGCAGAAGCGCCTGGCGCTCATGCCGGACATGGTCAGAGCCGTGATCAGGGCGCAGGCCCCCGGCAGGGAGGTCACCCGGATTCCTTCTTCGATGCACCTTTTCGCCAGCACCTCTCCGGGGTCGGAGATGGCCGGAGTCCCGGCGTCGCTGACAAGGGCTATGTTTTCTCCCTTTCTGAGGTGTTCGATCAGGACTTCCGCCTTGTCGTATTTATTGTATTCATGATAGCTGGTCAGAGGCTTTCTGATTCCGAAGTGGTTGAGGAGCCGCAGGGTGTTGCGGGTATCCTCCGCTGCGATCAGATCTGCGCTCTCCAGCGTATCCAGCACGCGCTTTGTGATGTCCCCCAGGTTGCCGATGGGGGTGGCGCAAAGGTAAAGGGTTCCGGCCCCGTTCTCCTGCATGGCCTCTCCTCCTTAAGTCTGACTTGATTGCTTTTTTTCTTCCGGATCCATGCCGTAAATCTCATAGATCTCGTCCGTATAGACGTCCCTCTCCCTGTAGACGATCAGAGGCGGCATGACCTTAAGGCGGGGCTTTCCCCCGCGGACACAGTCCAGAAGGACCATGTTGGGCTCCCTGTCCAGGTATGGATAGACCAGGCGCATGCGCTTGGGCTCAAGGCCCCTTCCTGTCAGGACGCTTATGATCTCTGCCAGGCGGAAGGGCCTGTGGACCAGGAAAAAATGGCCCCCGGGCTTTAAGAGGGTCCCCGCCGCCCCGGCCACGTCCTCGAAGGTGCAGAGGATCTCATGGCGGGCGATGGCCTTGGCGCTCTCGGGATTCTGCAGGCCGTGGGACCCGATCATGTAGGGGGGATTGCAGGTCACAAAATCAAAAGAAGCAGCTGCAAAAATGCGGTCTGCTTCTCTGATATCGCCCCGGACAATGGTGATCCGCCCTTCCAGGCCGTTGAGCCTTACGCTCCGCATGGCCAGGTCGGCGGAGGCCTCCTGGATCTCCAGGCCCGTCAGGTGCTCTGCCGGGATCCTGGCGCTCATGAGGATGGGGATGACCCCCGTCCCGGTGCCAAGGTCCAGTCCCCGGGCGTCGGCCTTCCTCTGCAGGATGGGATCCTCCGAGGCAAAGGCCGAAAGGAGGACCGCATCCATGCCGAAGCTGAAGAGGGAAGGGTCCTGGATGATCCGAAGGCCTCCGCGCTGCAGATCGTCCACCCTTTCCCCTTCCCGGACCAGGCCGGCCGGGTCATATCCCGCCTTCTCAGTCACGGTTTCTGCCTTTCCGGGGTTTTCTCTCTTCATGCTCGAGCTTTTCAAGTTCCTTCTGCTCTTTGGGTTCTTTTTCCTTCTTGGGGGTCCTTGCCTGGCCTCTGCGGCGCTTTCTGATCACGGTGATGTCCTCTACGCCGTATTCGTGGATCTCCTTTTCGTCGTCCACTTCCACCAGGATCCTGACCCTCTGTCTGAGGACGTTGACGCTCTCCACCTCGCCGGTGAGGCCGTCGTTTCCCCTGACCTCGTCCCCGGGCTTGGGAAGGGAGCGGTTAAGCTCCTCGTAGGTATCCTCCTCGTACTTGAGGCAGCACATGAGCCTGCCGCAGGATCCCGAGATCTTGGTGGGATTCAGGGACAGGTTCTGTTCCTTGGCCATGCGGATGGAGACGGGAACGAAATCCGACAGATAGGCACGGCAGCACAGGGGTCTTCCGCAGATGCCGTAGCCGCCCATGATCTTGGTCTCGTCCCGGACACCGATCTGCCTGAGCTCGATCCTGGTGCGGAAGACGCCGGCCAGGTCCCTGACCAGGTCGCGGAAATCCACTCTGCCGTCCGCCGTAAAGTAAAAGAGGATCTTGCTGTTGTCAAAGGTATACTCCGCGTCGATCAGCTTCATGTCCAGATCATGCCTGCGGATCTTCTCCTGGCAGAGACGGAAGGCTTCCCGTTCTCTGACCCGGTTGAGGGCTTCCTTTTCGATGTCCTCCGAAGTGGCCAGGCGGATGACCTGCTTGAGGGGCTGAGAGAACTTTTTGTTTTCCATGACCATGGGGTCTCCCACCACGGTGCCGAATTCCACGCCCCGGGAGGTCTCTACGATGACCTTTGCCCCTCTCTTTATTTCCAGCTGGCCGGGATCAAAGTAATAGATCTTGCCGGCCGAGCGGAATCTGACACCGACGATAGTTCTTGTGCCGGTGGTTTTCTTTTCTTCTTTTTCCATTTGTTCCTTCCTGCCGCCGCCCCGGTGGGGCCGGCGGTTCCTTCTATATTTTATGGGCGGAGGGCCTTTTCCTCTCCCCCGCTTCTTTTTTCTTTCAGGCCTTTCCGGGCAGACAGGCGTCCCGGATATGGATCAGCATGCTCTCCAGGGTCATGACCGCGTTCACGTTTCCCCGGATGCGGACGGCCGACAAAGAGACGGCCTCCGTGACCTTCTGGAGCCTTTCGTAGGTAAAGCGGCCCGCTGCCGCCTTTATATCTTCCTTCTGGTCCGAAAAGACCAGGTCTCCCCTGCCTGCCGTACTCTTAAAGACCAGGACGTCCCGGTACCAGGTGGATGTCAGCTCCAGGAAATTCTCCAGCCTCTCCGGAGCTCCGAAGCGCTCTGCGGCGGATGCGATCTCCCAGGCGTCCATGTCCGGGAGCTGAGAAAAGAGCCTTATGTTCTCCTTCAGAAAATCGGAAAATTCGCTGCTGCCCGCAAGTTCCAGGGCCTTTCCTATGTTGCCTCTCGAAAACCTGGCGCAGAGCCTGGCCTTTGCGTCTGCCAGTCCCTTTTCCTTTTCCAGGTAGGCCGCCGTCACGTGCTCGGGAATCTGCCGCAGCTGCAGGGTGATGCAGCGGGACATGACCGTGGGGAGAAAGTTGTCGGTGCCGTTGGCCAGAAGCAGGAATACGGCGTAGGCCGGGGGCTCCTCCAGGGTCTTTAAGAGGGCGTTCTGGGACTGGACGCCCAGCTGCTCGGCGTCCTCGAAGATATAGATCTTCCAGGGACTCTGATAGGGCTTTACCTGAACGTCCGGCAGAAAAGGCCGGATATCGTCCCGGACGCTGTATTTGGGCGGTTTCTTCCGGGGCCAGACGATGATGTCCGGATGGTTGGCGGTCATGACCTGGAGGCAGGAGCGGCACTGCCCGCAGGGCTCGGGCCGCCCGTTCTCCATGCGCGGATCCGCGCACTGGAGGGCGGCGGCATAGGTCCTGGCCAGGAGCTTTTTCCCCGCTCCTCTTTCGCCGTTTATGATGTAGGCGTGGGACATGCTGCCGGTCCGCAGGGCATTCTGCAGATGCTCTGTCACGGCCTCCTGGCCCACGATCTGGTCAAACCTGTACATGGTCTTTTTCTCTGCTCCCTTTTCAGTCCAGGGAAAGCTTCAGAATGTAATCCCGGATCCGCCCAAGGCAGGCCTCCAGGTCGGTGTTGTCGAACCGGTCCCTGATGCCGGCTTCCTCTATCTTTTCCGGAGAAAAATCCTTCTCGTCCCCAAGGTAGCGGCGGCAGAGCTCGTCGTAGCGGGGCGTCTTCATGGCCCGCTCTCTGTTAAGGGCCCGAAGGAGCCTTTCTCCGTCATCCAGCTCCACGTAGATGGGGACCACTCTTTCCTTCCCGAAGACCGCCTGCAGGGAAAGCAGGGACTCCAGGGTCCCGATCAGCAGGTAGCTCCCCGCTTCCAGGTCGATCTGGCCGTCGTTCATGGTGTAGTAATACCAGGGGCCCATGACCGTCTGGTAGCAGCGGGATTCGATCACAAGGCCCCTGTCCCTGGCTTCCATATATTCGGGGACGGTGGCAAAGTGATACTCCCTGCCGTCTTTTTCTCCGCTGCGGATGGGCCTGGTGGTATAGGTGACCACACTTTTAAGGCCCAGGTCCTGCATGTCCATGAGCCTTCTGTAAAGAGTGTCTTTTCCGGATGCGCTTTTCCCCAGAATGCAGAATATTCGGTTCATAACAGTCTTATGCCTGTGCGATGGCTTCGGCAAAGGCCTCCAGAGCCTCTTCGTCTGTCAGAGTGGACTTGATGGTCAGCACAGTGTCCAGAACGGTGCAGTTCTTGAGATTCTCCAGCTCCGCTCTCATGAGCTTTGCGGTCACAGGGGCCCATGTGCCGTTCTCGGCCAGGGCGAAGGTGCGCTTCTGTACGCCCAGAGCAGCCAGATCGTGGAGGAAGGTCTCCATCTTGGGATACAGGCCGTTGTTGTAGGTGGGGCAGAAGAGAACGATCTTGCCGCAGCGCCATACAGCGTCGATCAGGTAGGAGACATCGGTCTCGGAAACGTCGAATACATGGACGGCCTTGCCGGTCTTCTCACGGATCCTGGCGGAAGCTGCCATGGCGGCAGAGCCGGTGTTGCCGTAGAGGGTTCCGTATACGATCATGATGTCGTCTGTCTCGGGAGTATAGGTGGACCACTTCTGATACAGATCCAGGAATCTGCCGATGTCCTCTCTCCAGACGGGGCCGTGCAGGGGCAGGATCATTTTGATATCCACTTTTGCTGCCTTCTTCAGGACCGCCTGTACCTGAGGGCCGTACTTGCCCACGATATTGGCGTAGTAGCGTCTGGCGTCGTCCAGATATTCCTTGTCGAAGTCGTGCTGATCCATGAACACGGAGCCGTCCACGGCGCCCCAGGTGCCGAAGGCGTCTGCGGAGAAGAGCGCGCCGCTCACATCGTCATAAGCAAAGAGGACTTCCGGCCAGTGGACCATGGGAGCCGCCACGAAGGAGATCTTATGGCTGCCGGTCTCCAGAACGGAGCCTTCCTTGACAGTCATTCTGGCAATGTTCTTAAGTGAGGGATGGAACTGGTCCACGAACTGCAGGGCCTTCATGCTGGCCACGATGGTCAGATCGGGATAGCGCTCTGCTACGGCGCTGATCAGGGCGCAGTGGTCGGGCTCCATGTGCAGGACGACCAGATAGTCCAGCTTTCTGCCTTCCATGGCAGCTTCCAGGTTGTCCATAAACTGTCTAGCCACGGTCAGATCCGCCGTGTCAAAGAGGACAGTCTTCTCGTCCTTTAACAGGTAGCTGTTATAGGAAACGCCGTTTGTAAGAGGGAAGAGATTCTCAAATCTGGAGATACGTCTGTCGCTGGCGCCGATCCAGGTAATGTCGTTTGTGATGGGCTGAATGTTAATCATAATGAGTTCCTCCTGGGATGATCTGCTTATAACTGTATGTGCCTCCCGGCCGTGCAAAAAGACCGGGCATAGTTATCTTAACTTTACCATTATACAGGAAATACAGGATTTTTGAACCAGTTTTTCTTTTTTTTAGAAGAGGAGGAGGCCGGCGAGGTTACAGTTCACACTTGAGCACCCCTGATATTTACTGGGTTTTGAGATCCTCACTCATACGGTGAAGCATTCGCACCGGTGAGTCTGTCTAAAAATGCATCACAGACCCCTTGACTTTTGGTCTAAACACTTTCAGCCACGACTCCTATGCCGGATTTTGTGCCGGCCTGAAGAGAGTCCATCCTGCTTTCAAGTGAACTCGAAACTATCCTGTATCTGCCGGTGGGCATTCAGTGCCCACCGGCTTTCTTTTCTGATCTTTCAGAAAGATCATACTACTTTGGCAGTTTTCTCTTTTTTTGGCATGGGTCTTCTAAACACTTCCCTGACCTGCTTCCATACGTCACCTCCCTGCATCTTCGTGGTCTCTATAAAGCTGAGACAATCGCATCGGTACTGCGTGGAACGGTTGTGCACCTGGCTTTCCGGACCTTCCCTGAAGGACCCCTGTGCCCGGAGTCCGGTCTTGAATCTGCGGGCCAGCCTCTCAGACACATTGTTATGACAGTCGATCATGGGATTATCGAGAAAACGGAGCTCATGTTCCTTCTCGTCCCTCAGCTTTTTGAAGAGATTGTACCCTTTTCCTGCATATTCTGCAGGCGGATTGTCATAATACTCCCTTGCGGCCAGGACCAGCAGGCTGTCGTATTCTTTCCTGAACTCTGCAGCCTGTTCCGGAGATATACCGCTCTCATCGCTCTTTTCCTGGGCCCTGATCATTCGGAGGAGCAGGCCGCGCATCTTTGGGATCCATGTGTACTCCGGAGCGATCTCAGCAGCGCCTTTCAGGTCGCGGCTGTCATGGACCAGGCACAGCTGGTGGTAAAGGCTGTAGCTCATGAATGTCTTGTCATAGTCATGTACCTGGATGCCTCTGTTCAGTTCGACAGGAGAGTCCTTCAGCCCCTTGTGTCCTTTATGCTCCCTGGCAAGGTAAAGCGCTCTTTTCTTATCAGTCACTACCAGGACCTGACGGTATTTGCCGTTCTCAAGGGAATTCGTGAAGTCATAGTAGATGGCAGGTGCGGCGGCCAGCTCATCAAATGCCGCCTTCCGGTCCCCTTCGGTCTTCTGGGAGAATTCTCTGGCGAGCCCGTTGATCCACCCTTTGGAAAGCCCCTTCCCTTCCTTTCGGAGACGGAACCCTGACGCGTAATCAAGGAATTCCTGTGTGTTTTCCAGAGAAACGTTCATATAGGTGTTCAGCAGGAAGGCAAGGGCTTTTACGCTGTCATCATACTCCGTCTCCACAGTGGGCTGGCTTCCCGGCAGAGGAGCATGGAATCTTTCCTTTGTTTTCCGGTTACGGTAGATATAGGTGAAGTATTCGGTCACCTTCACGGAAAGCGTTGCGCTGACGATGGTCTTCTTCATCGTTTTAGGATCCCCGTTCATATCCTTTTCAACATACCAGGACGGATCGTCAAGGATGTGATCAGGGGCTTTTATAAAGACCGGTTCCGTCGTAGGATCCAGCTTCGGACGGCAGTGCCCCTGATGGCCGTCCTGGGCCCCGGGCGGATTGTCTGTCTCCTCACGGTTGCTCTGTACCTTTTTTCTGAACCTGACCCCGGAGGAAGGCGTGGAGGAATTGGTGAAGTCCATGCTGAGCCTTCCCCTGAGCTTCTTTACCAGATCTTCCAGATCGTTTACCTTTCCCCTCAGGTCTGTTGTAACACGCAGCAGTTCTTTTTTCTCGGCCGCCTTTTTCGCCGCCTTTTCGTTAAGGTCCCTGATCTCCTTGTCCTTCATGGTCAGTTCGCGGTCTTTCTCTTTCCCGACGTCCTCAACTACCTCCATCCACTGGCGTCCCGCCTTCTCCAGGGCACGTTCAGTCTTCCTGAGCTGTTTGAGGATATCATCTATCTGCCTTTCATATGAAGCATGCAGATCAGCCAGCTTCTTCTCATAGTATTCCTTCAGCCGGACATATTCGGAATCGCTCTCTAATTCCTCGACGCGTCTGCTGAGTGCCTTGACCTGGCATTGAAGGGATGCGATCAGATCGCACTGTGCTTTTGTATAGGACATGTCGGATCCTCCTGTAGTATCGGTACAGGAGCCGGGCCCCTGTAAGGTCTGTCAGTGAATGGTATTATCGATCTGTTCCTTTATGGAAGAGAGAAGATTCATAAGTGCTTCGCAGCGTTCTTTCAGTTCCCTGTTCTCCTCTTCTTTTTCCTGGAGCCGGGCTCTGAGAGCTTCAAGCTCCCTGACCATCTCTTCGCCGGGAACTCCGGGGACAGCAGATGCTTCTTCCGGATGTTTAGCAGCTTTTCCCGCTTTGGGAGGGCGTCCGCGTTTTCCTTTTGTGGAAATAATCTCTCCGGTCTCTGGATCGACACGTCCAAGGTACTTGCGGACCGGACGTGACTGCTTTTTGACAGGATCGTATACCGAAGTTTGGTCGTATGCGTATTCTATTCCTGACTGATTTTTGTACTTTACTATGGGCATGTGTGCTGCCTCCTTTCTTGTCATATATTATAACATATGACAAGTGCGTTGTAAAGGGTTTGTTGTCATATTATTTTGAAAAATATGACAACTTTGAGCACGCCTGCTCAGCCAGGTCATGGAGCAAATAGAAATGGAGCAGACTTTTAGTCCACTCCATTTTTGTAGAAATCACCTCCTGATCAGGAGGATCAATATTTTAAATCAGTCAGGTTCATCGTTCTGCTCTGGTGCAAAAGTGTGAACTGTAACCCGGCGAGGAGGCCGGAAAGCATTCCAGGAAGCCTGCCGGGAGGCAGGGCCCAGACAGGAGCAGGGCAGAAAGGGCAGAAAAAGGCGCAGTATGAAAAGGAAAGAAAAGAACGGGTAGTTTGCAGTAACAAGTAACAGTATATAGTAGTATTGAAATATACTATTATATACTGTTTAGCTGTTTACGCAGGTACTACTTTGTGTTTTTCTATATATGATTCTCCCTTCAAAAGGGTCAAAAAAGTGATGTAAAAGGTACGAAAGCTATTGACAATCGAACGCATGTTTGCTATACTGTTTATGAAAGGATCACTATCGGCTATGTCATTTTCGGGTTTTCAGGAGCATAGCAATGTTTAGAAAGTCCAAAGATGAACAGATCAGCATGTTCGACCGTTATCTGACAGTGAATAAGCAGACCAGTAAAGCAGTTGATAACTCTATTGCCAAGCTGGTAGGTGATATCATTTATCCGAATGTTGACGAAGAGCGGTTTGCTCCTCTTTTCAGCAGCGACAATAACTCCCGTCCCAATATCGAGATCCGCCGGTATGTTTCCGCTCTCATCCTGAAGCGTCTGTACAGGATGTCTGACGCAAACCTGATCGAATTCCTCAGATGTGGTGCTGTGAATTTCCAGTATGCGCTGCACACTACCTGGCAGGAGATGCAGCCTCTTTCGGAAGTGTCTCTTTACCGGTTCCGTGCGAAGATACTTGAATATAGGGAAGAGAAAGGCATCGACCTTATCAAGGATGAGTTCCTGCGTATTTCCAAAACCATGGCAACAGATATGGGAGTGCTGCACTCTGATCCCAGTGAGAACGACAGCCCTGAAGATCTTATCCTCGTCCGAATGGACAGTATGGAGATCGAGGCGCATGCCAAAGTGATGACCCGTCTTGAGATCCTTTATACGACCGTCTTAATCATGGTGAGGTATCTCCTTCGCAATAAGTTCAACAGCATTCTGCCCGAAAGCCTTTCTCATTATCTTGAGGAAGATGACAGCAACAAGGTCCTCTATTACAAGGGCACCGATGAAAAACGTGAAGAAATACAGGAGGCCAGGGTCTCGGCGGCAGTCAGAGAAATGAATACTCTCCAGAGCGCACTGGTAAGGAACTTTTCTCAGGAACTGCTTGCAGATATCCCTGAATACAAAGTATTTCTTCGTGTCCAGGATGAGCAGACCGTGCTTGGAACTGACGGAATCCGACGTCCTAAGGACAAGAAGGACATTCCTGCAGACAGCGTGCAGAACCCTTTCGACATGACCGTTACATACAGGTACAAAAGAGGCCATCATCACGGCTTCGTCCTGAATGTTGCGGAGGCACATGACGGGAACGGCAACGGGATCATCATCGATGCAGATCTTCTGCCCAACACAGCCTCCGACATAGAAATGGAAAGGACATTCATTGAAAGACAGGAGGATGACGGTCCCCGAATGCAGGTGCAGCTCGACGGTGCATTCGAAAGTACCGAACTCGAAGAACTTGCCAAAAAAAAGAACATAGCGCTTTTGGCAACATCTCTGACAGGAAAGCTCCCCAATGATATATTTGCTGACTTCGAACTGGATGAAGGCAAAAGAGCAGTCGTGAAATGCCCTGCCGAAAAAATCCCGGTATCCAACAAATACAATGAAAAGTCTGCGTATATAACAGCCGTGATGCCGGGCAACTGCTGCGCATCCTGCCCTCACAGGGAAGAATGCAAGGCTAAAGTCAACAACAAGAAAAACAAAAGCTCTGTCAAAGTGTATGTGAACAGTGTCCGCAGGGCCAGCAATATAAGAGACCTCAGTACAGATAAAATGAAGAAGGCAGCGTGTCTTCGGAACGGAGTCGAGGGCATAATGTCTGTACTGCGTCGTAAATACGGCCTGGATGATAACCCTGTCTTTGGAATTGATGCATCAGGAATCTGGGTCTGGACATCGCTGATGGCATACAATCTGTGCAAGTTCGGAAAATTTATGACATTACAGGAGAAACAAAAAATGCAACCTGCAACATGCTAAGGGCGGAAGCACAAGCGGAGTTCAAGGAAAATCCGCTTGAAAAAGTGAAAATACCTACTGCAAACCGCAAACATTCGTTTGCATTGGGAGCAATACACATTTTTAGCCCTGGAAACAGGGACTTTTGAGTACAAATCATATATGTAACAATGAGAACTCTGCATTTGAGTTCCACTAAAAGTTCCATTTTTTGATCCGAACCTCA
>CAMOGQ010000032.1 GCA_946614165.1 uncultured Lachnospiraceae bacterium | reverse complement strand
GCTACTACCTTGCCTTCAAGTTTTAACCAGTCTGCCATTTTGATTTCCTCCTTTTCGAAATCCTTCTGCTTTGCCTTTTTTGTTTCTTTTGGTTTGTTTTTGCTTGTTTTCCTTTGCTGACCTTATCTTAGTAAAAAGGAGGCCCTGGCTTAATTCCGACAGGTTCCACCCCCGCGGAAATCCGTTGGTACAGGGAATTTCCGCGGGGCGGAAAAAAGGCGGTCTAAGGATGAAAAAAAGACGCAGAAAAGGCGGCCGTACCGAAAAAAGCTTTTCAGTACGGCCGCCCTGTATGGGTCTCACTATGTTTTTAATCCGGATCTTTTCCGGCAGGCATCCGCTTATTTTGCCAGCCCTGTCAGAGCATCCATGTCTTCGAAGGCATTGGGGATCCTGACGCTGTCATATTTTCTGCCGGTATTGCCGTTTAAGACGTCCCCCGTGATCAGATAGCTGTAGGTTCCCGGTTCCACGGACTTTATGCCCGTCACCACCATGGGTTCGTAGGTAATGTTGTTGCCGGTGATCCTGGGGACCTTCTGGTAGATGATCCTGTCCCCGTAGATCTCGATAAAGGATTCCTTATAGAGACGGATCTTTCCCTGCTTGAGGAAAAAGGCCGTGGGGAAGATGAAAATGCTGGGGATCCCGAAAAGGACCACCACCGCGTAAAAAAGGACTTTTCCGAAGGTATCCCATTTGCTGATGTCGGCAATGCCGCTGTTGATAAGGCCCAGCACCAGGGCGCTGAGGATCAGGCCCCAGATGGTTACGGACATAAGCCTGCTGTAGATTAGGCCCGCATGATCATCATATACATCTCTGTCAAACATCAGGGCTTTCTTCAGTTCCTCCGGTCTTCCCGCCCTGCCCTTTTTTCTCTTCAGTTTGTAGTTGGACACGTATCCGTCTCTCCCTCTTCTTTTACTTAAGCCTGCCGTAGAGTCCGGTCAGGTCTCTGATCTCATCGGCCAGGGCATCCTGCAGCTCATCCCTGCCAAGTCTCCATTTCCAGTTGTCTCCCAGGGTGGAAGGGGTATTGATCCTGGCTTCGCTTCCCTTTTCCAGATAATCCTGCATGGGAATGATGACCGTATCGGCCACGCTCATCATGGCGGCCCGGATCATGTCCATAGTCCTGAAGTTCCCTTCCTTTACGCCCAGATAGCGGCAGATATAGGCCTTGTGCCAGTCGTCCTGGCTCAGGTACCAGCCCAGGGTGGTATCGTTGTCGTGGGTCCCCGTATAGACGAAGGTATTTTTTACATGGCTGTGGGGCAGATATTCGTTGTGGCTGCCGCCGTCGAAGGCAAACTGCAGGACCTTCATGCCGGGATAGCCCGTATCCTCCAGAAGCTTGTATACGCCGGGGGTCAGGATCCCCAGGTCCTCCGCGATGATTCTCTTTCTGCCGAAGCGCTCCTCCATGACTTTGAAGAGCTCCGCGCCGGGTCCCGGACGCCACTCGCCCTCCATGGCTGTTTCGGCCCCGTAGGGAATGGCATAGTATTCGTCAAAGCCCCGGAAGTGGTCGATCCGGACCACGTCGTAGAGCTTAAAGGCGTATGCAAGGCGGTCCATCCACCAGGCATAGCCTGTCTTCTTATGATAATCCCACCTGTAGATGGGGTTGCCCCAGAGCTGGCCGGTGGCCGAGAAGGCATCCGGGGGAACGCCTGCCACTACGGTAGGAAAGCCCTTTTCGTCGAACTCGAAGAGCTCGGGATGGGACCAGGTATCGGCGCTGTCGAAGGCCACATAGATTGGAAGGTCCCCTATGATCTCTATGCCTTTCCCGTTGGCGTACTCTTTGAGAGCCGTCCACTGGGTATAGAACAGATACTGCTGGAATTCCACGAAGCGGATCTCGTCCGAGAGCTTTTCCCTGTAGGTCCGCATGGCTTCGGGGTCTCTGAGCCGGATGGGATCATCCCATTCAATATAGGAAGTGTTGCCCATTTCCCTTTTTACGGCCCTGTAGAGGGCGTAGTCCGTAAGCCAGTCTCTGTTGTCACGGATAAATTCCTCGAAGGCCTGCTGCTTTTCGCGGTCCTCCGGACTCTCCGGCCGGTTGGTCATGGAAAGGCAGTAGGGGCTGTTGTCATAGGCCTTCCTCAGGATGATATAGCGGTTTTTGTATATTTCCGCGTAGTCCACGTAGGAGGGACTGGAGCCGAAATACAGGCAGGAGACATCCTCCCTGCTGATATAGCCTTCCGCGGCCAGGGCGTCCAGGTCGATAAAATAGGGGTTCCCCGCAAAGGTCGAAAAAGACTGGTAGGGAGAATCTCCGTAGCCCGTCTGCCCCAGGGGCAGGATCTGCCAGTAAGACTGGCCGGCCTTTTCAAGAAAATCCACAAATTCGTATGCTTCTTTCGAAAAGCTTCCGATGCCGTAGTCCGAAGGAAGAGAAGAGATCGGAAGAAGGATACCGCTTTTACGTCCCATAAGAATCACCTCCATTTTTTTCAGGTCCGCCATAGATTATATCATGGGCTCTCACAGGGGTCAAAACTTCTGCGCATAAGCCCGCAGGCAAAAAAGCACAAAAAAGCAGGCCAGGAAACAGTAAAAATACAAAAAGCACACCGGGGAACAGGGCTGCTTTCGCCCTGCGTTCTCCGGTGTGCCTGGATGCTTTGTCTTACAGAAGGTGGGCCCTCAGCTCTTCGCCGCTTAAGGGACTCAGATAAGCCGGTGCGATATCGAAGATGGTCCTGCAGCCCGTCTGGCCTTCCGTATAGAGCCTGAAGGCGGCTCTGGCATAGGCCACCAGGATGCTGCCGGTGAATTCCGGGTTGGAATCCAGCTTCAGATTGTACTCGATGATCTGCTTGTGCTCTTTATCAAAGCCGGTGACGCCGCTTCTGATCACGAAGCCGCCGTGGGGAAGGGATGCGTGGTTCTTCTTCATCTCCTCTTCGGAAATAAAGGTAACGGTGGTGTCGTAGTCCGCAAAGTAGTTGGGCATGGTCTTGATCTCTTCTTCGATCTTTTCCCTGTCGGCGCCCTCTTCTGCCACCACGAAGGCTTCCCTGGTATGCATCTGCCTGGTGGTCAGCTTAGGATTCTGTCCCTTTCTTACCTTATCAACGGATTCCTCCACGGGGACCGTGTACTGCCTGGCGTCCTTTACGCCCTCGATCCTGCGGCAGGCATCGGAATGGCCCTGGCTGACGCCTCTGCCCCAGAAGGTATAGTTCTGGCCCTCGGGCAGGCAGGCTGTGGCGATCATTCTGTTCAGGGAGAACATGCCGGGATCCCAGCCGATGGAAATGACGCCGATTTTTCCGCCTTCCTTTGCGGCTTTGTCCACGTCCGCGAAGTGCTCGCTGATGCGTGCGTGGGTGTCGAAGCTGTTGATGACGTTGAAGTCCCTGGCGTAGAGAGGGGTCTGGACGGGAAGGTCCGTAGCACTTCCCCCGCAGAGGATCATGACATCGATCTTATCCTTAAAAGAAAGTACGTCGTCCACGCTGTAAACGCCGACGCCTTCGGTGCGGATCTTCAGAGATGCGGGATCTCTTCTCGTAAATACTGCCACGAGTTCCATATCCGGATTCTGACGGATGGCGCTTTCCACGCCGCGGCCAAGGTTGCCGTAGCCTAAAATACCGATTCTGATCATAAAACGTGCTCTCCTTGTTCAAGCTGATAGTTTACGGATTTAATGCGTAAAAGTGTATAAAATACAGCTACATTTATACCTCAGAATCCGGAAGCTGGCAAGCATTTTTTGCTTTAAGGGATAAAGGGCCGCCCCCGCCCCCTTTTTTTGGGAAGGGGCGGCCCTGCCAGCCAAAGTCTTACTGCCTCAGAAGGAAGTCCTCGTCCAGCTCCTCTCTCCAGGAGTCGTCCAGCTCTTCCCCCATGCGCACGGAATGGACGGCCCTGTTCATTGCCTCATAGTTGAGTTTTGTTCCCACCGGATCGCAGTGGTAGTTGACGGCCCTCTCCCTGGGGATGCCCATGTCCCCGGCAGTCCTGACCGCGTCGATGTTGGCGCCCAGGAAGATGAATTCCCAGCCGGCTTCTTCCTGCTGCCTGCTGATCAGGCGCTTTACCTGGTCGGCGGAAAATCTCCGGGAAGCGTTCTCAAGACCGTCGGTGGTGATGATAAAAATGGTATGCTCCGGTCTGTCCTCCTCCCTGGCATATTTATGAATGGTGGCGATCCGCTCTGCCGTGGTGCCCACCGCGTCCAGAAGAGCGGTGCAGCCCCTGACGAAGTATTCCTTCTCCGTCATTTCGGGAAGATCCCCGATGGGAACTCTGTCGCAGAGGACCTCGATCCTGTCGTCAAAAAGAACTGTGGTGACCAGGGCCTCTCCCTCTTCCTTCTTCTGCTTGTCCAGCATGCCGTTGTAGCCCCCGATGGTATCCTTTTCCAGGCCCCGCATGGAACCGCTCCTGTCCAGAATAAAGACGATCTCCGTAAGGTTTTTTCTCATGATAGTATCCTCCTTTGGAAAAACAATTATGAAATTGTGGTGTTCTGACTGGGTATCTTTACCATACCCCGGACAGGGCCCGAAAAGGTCGCGCGGCAGGCGACATTTTTCGGGACTGGGAATACCGGATCTTCCTGTGCTATAATGTTCGCTGTGGAACACACTGCCGCGGCAGGGAAAGGATATGTCATGCAGTTTTCAGTAAAGCACAGGGCCTCAGGCTTTCTCCGGATCCGGCTCCTGTCCGGAACGATCAGCCTGGAAGAGTCCAGAAAAATACGCCTTGCCCTTCTGTCCCTTCCTCAGGTAAGGGATGTGAGGATCTTCATGAACACCGGCGGCGTCTGCATTTATTATGAAGGAGAGGAATCTTTTCTGCTTCCGGCCCTCAGGCAGCTGGATCCCGCCTGTCCGGGGGAGACGGCCTATCCGGACACCGGGCCCGAAAGTCCCTTCCTGGATATGGCAGAGATCAGAAAGCGCGGCCTGGCGCCCCACGTCAAACGGAAGATGCGCATGCAGTTTATGACGGAAGCCGCCTTCGACGCAATCATGCCCGCGCCCATCCAGCTGGCCCTGCACGCTTACCAGCTCTTCAGACTGGAAAAGCTTTAAAAAACAAAAAACCGGCAGCGGAAGCTGCCGGAGGAGAAATCTATGCAAGAAAGAAATACAATGACCCTGCAGATTACTACAGGGGCAATGATCCTGGCCATTTTTACCATCCTCCTTCTGCTCAACCGTCAGACAGGAGGTTTTTTCGAGGAGATCTTCGTCTACCTCATGCCCATCCCCATGGTGGCCTATACCTCAAAATACAGCTTTAAGAGCGGTCTCATGGTCTTTGCCGGCATGTGCTTTTTCTCCTTTATCTTCGGCACCCTGACCTCCATGTTCTATGCCATCACCTCCGCCTTCACGGGCCTGGTGCTGGGCACCTGCATCTTCAAAAAGGTCAGCATGGCCAAGACCATGCTTCTGGTCATGGGCCTGTCCGCCTTCTTCAACGTACTGGATACCGTGGCCCTGGCTTCCGTCTTCGGCTACGACATAAACGCCACCATCACGAAAATGCAGGCCATGCTGACCCAGGTCATGACCACCTATACGGCCTCCGCCGGAGAGAAGGGGCAGCAGATCATGGAACAGGTCATGTCCATCTACAATGACCAGTTCCTCAGGCAGATGTTCGTCATCTCCATGGTCTTCTTCGGCCTGATCCAGGGCGTGGTGGTCTACTACCTGAGCCTGGCGGTGCTGCGCCGCATGCGGTTCAAAGTCCCCAGGGCCGAGCCTCTGACCACCTATTATCCTCCCAGGTACTTCGCCCTGATTGCAGTGGCCGCCTACGGCTACGGCGCCGCCAATCTGCGGAACGATGCCATGCCGGAGCTGCAGCACAACATCTCCCAGTCCCTCTGGGTCTGCGGCTACCTCTTTCTGGCCGCCTTCGGGGTCCTGGCCCTGACCCTGGTCATCCGCAAATACCTGGGCATAAGGAACGGCATTGTGACCGGCATCCTCTGCTTTGCCGCCATGTTCACCTTCCCCCAGATCCTGATCATGCTGGGCGCCGCCTATGTCTTCTCCCCGGATTTCCATACGGCCCTGATGCAGCCAAGGCAGGAGGCGCCACGGCGCCCCAGAGGCATGCTCTGATCCCCTCAGGACCTGGAAAGGTCTTTTTCCATCCGGATGCAGTCAAAGGTTGGCCCGTGCAGAAGGGTCCCGTCCGTGACCCGGTAGCCCAGCTTTTTATAAAAATCCACAGCCACGTCCCGGCTCTCCACCACGGCTTTTTCAAAGCCCAGGTCGGAGAGCCATTTTTCTGCCTCCAGGACCACCTTTCTTCCAAGACCCTGCCCACGGTATTCCGGCAGGACCACCACCCTGCCGATCATGGCTTCTCCCTGCCCCAGTTCATAGAAGCGGCAGGTGGCTATGGGAAAGCTGTCATCCGTTATAAGGATATAGTCTGTGCCCTCCCCGTCGTGGTCGTCGAACTCAGCTTCCAGGGAGATATGATGGGCCCGGCCCATGCCCTGGATCCGGACATAGAAAGCCCCGGCCCTGTGGGCAAGAGACTCTGCCCGGATGACTTTAAGCCCTGTCTTTTCTTCTGCCCCGGCCTCTTTCCCTATGCTTTCCAGATATTCCTTTTCCGTAACGGCAGGAATCCCCGCCTTTCTGACCATATCCGCAAAGATCCCGTCTGCAGAAACATATCCCCCGTCAAAGAGGCCGTTGTGGATCCTTCCGATGCCGCAGGAGGGGGAATCCGCCTTCAGGATAGCAGCGCTGCAGCCCTTTTCCCTGCAGAGGGCCATGGTCTTTTCCGCTCCCCGCAAAAAGGCCTCCGTCACGTCCTCTCCTTCCCGGTTCAGGACCCTGCCCTCCCGGATCTCGCTGGGAATGCGGGGGGTGGGAAGCCCTCCCAGGACCTCGGGACAGACCAGGAGGACCTCCTCCCTCTTTGCAAGCTCCATGATCTCCGGGACTCCCTTGCTTTTTCCGTCGTAGCGGCAGGGATATCCTGCCAGGCATCTGCTGATCACATACATGAAGACTCTCCTCCTTAAAAGGCTTTCCTTCCGGTATTATACATTTCCTCCGGGAGGCAGGGAATAAAAATGCATCATTTTCCGCCCCGGGATGGCAAAACAGCTGACAAAAACCCGGTCCTCCTGTTTTCTTTTTAAAATAAATGCATTAAAATACACACGTATACAAAATTCTCACATGATCAAGGAGGGCAAAGATGAAAAGAATCAGCTATGGCACAGCCGCTGCCTGTCTCCTCTGTCTCTGCCTGCTGCTTTCGGGCTGCGGGGGCACAGGGAAGGCCATCCGCTTCGGCACGGCAGGCGTGGGCGGCAACTATAACACCTTCGGACAGACCTTTGCGGGTCTTCTTGCTTCCCAGGAAGATCCCATGGAGATCGAGGTCAAGGTCACGGCAGGCTCCGCCGCCAATCTCCGTCTTATGTCGGAGGATTATATCCAGCTGGCCATTTCCCAGACCGACGTGATCAGCTCCGCCTGGAACGGCACGGACGCCTTCAGTGGGAAGGCTCTGACCGGCTACGGGGCCGTGGCGGGACTTTATACGGAAGTATGCCAGTTCATCACCAGAAAGGATTCCGGCATCAAATCCATCCGCGACCTGCGGGGAAAGAAAGTCAGCGTGGGCGAAGCGGAATCCGGCTCCGAAGTCAACGCCGTCCAGATCCTTCTGGCCTACGGCCTCAACGAAAAGCTGGTGGAGGAAGTCAACCTCAACTATACCGACGCGGCAAAGGCCCTGCAGAACGGGGAGATCGACGCCTTCTTCTGCACGGCAGGCGTCCGGACCACCGTGGTGGAGGAGCTGGCCAAGCAGGTGGACATACGCCTGCTGCCCATAACCGGCGACGAGAGAAAATCCCTGATCGGCACCTATGATTTCTATACCACCTATACCGTCCCCGCCGGCACCTATACCGGCATGAACAAGGACGTGAAGACCGTGGGCGTAAAGGCCGTCCTTCTGGCCAGCAATAAGCTCCCGGAAGGGGACGTTAAGAAGATCACCGCCGCTCTCTTTAAAAATGCGGACCAGCTCCAGCTGGCAGTCCCCGTGGATTTTACTCTGACGGAGGAAAGCGCGGTCCAGGATATCCCCATTCCCTTCCATCCCGGCGCGGCGGCCTATTATGAAGAAGCCGGCGTCAGCATCGGAAAGTAAGGAGGTGGAACAATGCTTTCGATCACTCTGAACATGTATCAGACCCTGGCAGTGGCCGTCATCGCCCTGCTTCTGGGCGCTGTCATCCGAAGGAAAGTCTCCTTTCTGGAGCGCTTCTGCATTCCCGCTCCCGTGGTGGGGGGACTGCTTTTCGCCATCCTGACCTGCATCCTCTACGTGGCAGGCATCATGGAGGTCACCTTTACCGATACTCTGCGTGAAGTCTGCATGGTCTTCTTCTTTACCTCTGTAGGCTTCCAGGCCAACCTTAAGATCCTGAAGACCGGCGGAAAGTCCCTTCTGCTCTTCCTGGTCCTGGTCATCATCCTGATCATCGGCCAGAACATCCTGGCAGTGGGCCTTTCAAAAGTCCTCAGTCTGGACGCCCTGGTGGGCCTGTGCACCGGTTCCATCCCCATGGTGGGCGGACATGGCACGGCAGGCGCCTTCGGCCCGGTCCTGGAGGACTTCGGCCTTGTGGGGGCCACTACGGTCTGCACCGCGGCGGCCACCTACGGCCTGATCTCCGGCTCCCTGATCGGCGGTCCCATTGCCAACCGTCTGATCCTGAAATACGATCTCTTAAAGACAGCGGTCACAGATGACGACAGCCTTCTGGTGGAGGACGAAGCCCACCATGTAAGGAACCTGAGCAACTACGCTCCCGCCACCTATCAGCTGGTCCTGGCGGTGGGCGCCGGCACCCTGGTCTCCTACTTCCTGTCCATGACAGGTATGACCTTCCCCATCTATATCGGGGCCATGATCGTGGCGGCCGTCATCCGGAACGTGGGAGAATATACCGGCTGGTTTGAGATCCATATGGGCGAGATCAACGATATCGGCGGCATCATGCTCTCTCTTTTCCTGGGCATTGCCATGATCACCCTGAAGATCTGGCAGCTGGCCGAGCTGGCCCTGCCCCTTCTGATCCTCCTGATCGGCCAGACCATCTTCATGTACCTGTACGCCAATTTCGTGATCTTCAATGTCATGGGACGCAACTATGACGCGGCGGTCATTACGGCGGGCACCTGCGGCTTCGGCATGGGCGCCACCCCCAACGCCATGGCCAACATGCAGGCCATCTGCGACAAGTTCGCCCCTTCCATCAAGGCCTACATCCTGATCCCCATCGTCGGTTCGCTCTTTGCCGACTTTATCAACAGTCTTGTGATCACCTTCTTTATTAACCTTGTATAAGCAGCCTCAAAGAGAAAGGAGAAGTCAGATGAGCGATCTGAAACACACCCTGGAAGTGATAGAAGAAACAATTGAAAAGGGCCTGGAAGCGGTCCACCTGAAGAAAAAGAAGGATGAAAAGACCGGGGATGCGGGACAGGGAAAGAATACCGTCTCTGTGGAATCCGATAACCTTGCCATGCCCGAGATCCATCTGAAGAAAAAGGAAGAAGCGAAAGAGGGCGCCGGCGAATATTCGGTGGAGACCGACAGCCTGGCCGTCCCCGAAGTCCATACCGGTAAGGTGGATACAGAGCCCGAAAAGAAGGACCACAAGGTCTCGGGCATCTCCTATGACAACCTGGCCATGCCGGAAGTCCACTTCAAAAAGAAATAAAAGGAAAGCCGGGAAGCAGAACATCTGAAACGAACAGGCCGCAGGAAGAACCCCTGCGGCCTGTTTTCATGCATCTATGGATCTTTTTCTCTTCCGGGACCCTTTTTACCTCTGTATCTCGAAATTCATGTTCATAAGGCTCCGGATGGCGTTCGCATCGTCGGTGATGTTGCCGTCGCCGTGGATGGTGTGCTTGAGGGCCGAACTGGCCACTGCGAAGTCCACCATCTCCTGGGGCTCGTAGCCCTGCATCATGGCGTAGATCAGGCCGCTGGCAAAAGCGTCGCCGCCGCCCACCCTGTCCAGGATGGTGAAGGTAAAGAGCTTGCTCTCCCAGGTCCTGCCCTCATACCAGAGATAGGCCTTGAGGCTGTTCTCGCTGCCGCTGTGGACATAGCGGACGTGGCGGGCAATGCACTTGATGTTGGGGAACTTCTCCACGAATTTCCTGAATACCAGGTCTTCGTCGCCAAAGCCGGGCTGGTGGGGGATCCCGTCCTTCCAGTCTCCTTTGGAATGGTCCTCTTCATCCTTCCACAGATGATAGGGCTCGATGCCGAAGAGGACATCCACGTAGGGCAGGCACTTTGTGCAGAAGTCTCTTGCCTCCTCCCAGGTCCAGAGGGTGGCCCGGAAGTTGCCGTCGAAGCTGATGGTCATGCCCTGCTTTCTGGCGGTCTGCAGCATGCGCATGATCAGGTCCGCGCAGCCGGGGCCAAGAGCCGGCGTAATGCCGGACAGGTGCAGCCAGTCAAAGTCCTTAAGCAGGGCATCCAGATCCACCTTGGAGAAATCGTACTCTGTGATGGCGGAATGCTTTCTGTCATAGGTGACCTTGGAAGCCCGGATCCCGTAGCCGGTCTCCAGGTAGTAGGTACCCAGCCTGTGAGTGGGGGCCTCCTCCGGGGTAGCCCGGATCACCGGTGTACAGTGCACGTCGTTGGCACGGAGCCAGCGGATGGCGCTCTTTCCGATGGAGTTGTCCGGCACCACGCTGAAGAAGGAGGAGTCTATGCCCAGGTTGGCAAGGGCCAGAGCGATGTTGGCTTCACTTCCGCCGTAGGAAGCTTCGAAGCTGCCGGCCATACGGATCTTTTCATAGTTGGGAGGCGTCAGCCGCAGCATGACCTCGCCTGCAGTAATAAATCTCATCTTTCCCTCCCTGTTTGAGTCGCAAAACTTCCGGCGGAAATCTCTTCCGCCGGAAGCTTTCTCTTTTTTATTTTTTCAGTTCCCTGACCAGGTCAGCCAGAGCAGCGTCCTTGCAGTCCGCAAAGAAAAGCTCGTCGAAATGCTCGCCTGCGAAGGCGCCCTTTACCAGTTCCGGATCCAGATCCTTCAGGATATCCGCAAGGGGCCTGAAAGCTGCGGCTCTGACGCCGTCCAGAATCTTCTTGTTCCTCTGCTCCGGAACGACTCTTTCCTTAGGATAGCCGCCGCCGAAGGGCTCGCTGAAGAGCTTCTCGAAGATGTATTCCAGGTTCAGGTCTCCGCCCCAGCCGAAGCCCAGAGCGAAGGGAATGGAGATGGCGTTGCCGTCATTGATCTGGGCAAAGGTGTAGGCATCCAGGGGATTTGCCACATGGCCGCAGATCACGCCGGGGAAGGAATTGAGGGCCAGCATGGCGCCTTCGCCTGTTCCGCAGCCGGTGATGACAAAATCTGCCGCGCCGGAATTTAACAGGACCGCTGCCAGGATGCCGTTCTGGACATAGGTCAGCTGGGCGGCGTCATCCGCCGCATACATGCCGTAGTTCCTGACTTCGAAGCCCATGGGCTCCACTACCTTCTTCAGGGCCTTTTCGATGATGGCATTCTTGGCGGCCTGGCTGTTCTCGTTGATCAGTGCGATTCTCATTCATTACTCCTTTCGGATCATTCGTCGATGACCTTGATATCCTGCTCTTCTTCTTCCTTGAACTTGCTCTCATCCAGCTGGCTGGGGTCCTGACCAAGATAGGCAAGGATGCCGCCGTCGATGTAGATGACCTGACCGTTGATGAAGTCAGATGCGGGAGAGGAAAGGAATACTGCAAGGCCCATCAGGTCCTCGGTCTTGCCCCATCTCTGAGCGGGGGTCTTGGAACGGATGAAACGGTCGAAGGGATGCATGGAACCGTCGGCCTGCTTTGCACGAAGGGGTGCTGTCTGAGGGGTGGCGATGTAGCCGGGGCCGATGGCGTTGCACTGGATGTTGTACTGGCCGTATTCGGAGCAGATGTTCTTGGTCAGCATCTTCAGGCCGCCCTTGGCTGCTGCGTATGCGGATACGGTCTCACGGCCCAGTTCGCTCATCATGGAGCAGGCGTTGATGATCTTGCCGCTGCCCTTTTTGATCATTCCGGGCAGAACTGCCTTGGAGCAGAGAAAAGGACCTGTCAGGTCAACGTTGATGACCTGGTTCCACTGAGCTGCCGTCATCTCGATCATGGGGATCCTCTTGATAATGCCTGCGTTGTTGATCAGAATGTCGATGGTGCCGACCTTCTCTTCCACGTCCTTTACGAAAGCATTGATCTGCTCTTCGTTTGTAACGTCGCAGACAGCGCCGTATACTTCCAGGCCCAGCTTCTTATACTCGTTCAGACCTCTGTCTACCAGATCCTGGTTGATGTCGTTGAAAACGATCTTTGCGCCCATCTCTGCAAGGGCAGTTGCATAGGCAAGACCCAGGCCGTAGGATGCGCCTGTGATCCATGCCACCTTACCGTCGACTCTGAATTTTTCCATCATTCCCATGATAAATACTCCTTTCGGGCCATTGAAAATCATCCCTCCCCGGGATCCGCAGGGCAATGTCCCGTCCCCCTGCGGAATACTTTTTCTTTTGACTTTTTTATTGAAGCAGCGCCCGGTCCGGACAGGGCCCGGATCAGGCAGCCGCCGCTTTACTTACATCAGATCCTGCATGCGGACCTCGTCCATGTCGTCGAAGTCCTGGTTCTCGCCGACCATGCCCCAGATAAAGGTATAGTTCCTGGAGCCTGCGCCAGAGTGGATGGACCAGGAAGGAGAAATGACGGCCTGCTCGTTGCGGACCACGATGTGCCTGGTCTCTGTGGGCTCGCCCATGTAATGCATGACAAAAGCGTCCTCGGGCAGGTCAAAGTAGAGATAGACCTCCATGCGTCTGTCATGAGTGTGGCAGGGCATGGTATTCCAGACACTGCCGGGCTCCAGGTGGGTCATTCCCATCTCCAGCTGGCAGGACTCTACCTGGCCGGGCAGGATGTACTTGTGGATGGTCCTGTGGTTGGAATCCTCCAGGGTGCCCAGCTCCTTGTTGTTCTCGGGAAGGATCACCACGTCGTAGTCCATGACGGCAGGGCCTTCTGCCAGAACGCGCTTTGTGGGGCAGGTCCTGTGGGCAGGGCCGGAGCAGATATAGAACTTGGCGGGGTTTTCCGGATCGTCGCTGGCAAAGAAGATGTCCTTTGTGCCCATGCCGATGTAGAGGCCGTCCCTGGATGCGATCTCATAGACCGTGCCGTCGGCTGTGACTTTGCCGGGGCCGCCGATGTTGATCATGCCCATTTCCCGTCTCTCCAGGAAATACTTTGCGCGGAGCTCGTCCCCCGCTTCCAGCTTCAGGGGCTCCTCTCCGGGCACGGCGGCGCCGAAGATGATCCTGTCGATGTGGCTGTAGATCAGTCTGATCTCGCCCTTTTCAAAAAGGTGCTCTGCAAGAAACTCTTCTCTGAGTCTCTCTGTGGTGTAGTGCTTCACGTCCCTGGGGGAAGCTGCTGTTCTCAGTTCCATAATTTCTCACTCCTTTAAATAATACAGGTTTTCCATCTGCAGTTTCTGTACGTTTTCAATGGTGGGCTCGATGTCCGCCGCCCCTGTGATCTGCACGTCGGAGATCTTCACCGTATGGATGTTCTTGAGGTAGAGGCTGACGCCGGACAGTTCCGGGAAGCCGTCCATCATGACGGGAACATGGGGCTTTCTCTCCTCCGCCGGACGGAAGGAGGCTCTGATATTCTCCAGAATGATCCCCTCTACTGGCATCTCGGGCAGGCCGCAGGCGCATACGAAGGAAGCGTCCACGCCGGTGCATTCGATGTCCTTCAGATGGATGGTGCCTATGGAAGGGGTCATCTCATCCGCAGGGCGGAAGGCCTGGTTCTGGACATAGTCGCTGTGGCCGTCGGGATCGCAGTAGTAGAACATGTTGACGGTCATGGGCATGTGGACGTCCTCCATGACGATGTTCTCGAAAAGGAGGTCATTCAGGCAGGACTTCTGTCCTCTGCCCCGTCTGGTCTTCAGGCGGACGCCCCGGTCTGTCCTTACGAAAAGACATTTGGAGACTCTGACCTTTTCCACGCCGCAGGCCACTTCGCTGCCCAATGTCACGCTGCCGTGGCCCCTCATGAGGCGGCAGTTTCGGACTTCCACGCCCGAGGTCCTTCTGTAGTGGTACTGGCTCATGTAATACTTTCCGCTCTTGATGGCGATGCAGTCGTCGCCCACGGAGATCTCTGTGCCCAGGACCAGCACGTCGGTGCAGGATTCGGGATCGAAGCCGTCGGTATTGGGGGAATTGTCCGGGTTAAAGATGTTCAGGTTCAGGGCCCTGACGCCGTCGCAGTAGTAGGGATGCACGGTCCAGCTGGGAGAATTGCAGACCTTTACGCCCTGGAGGCGGATATTGGAGCAGTGGCTGAGGAAGACGGTCCTGGGCCTCCAGGCCGTGACCTTTACCTTGGGATTCTTCCACCAGGTGCCCGTGTCGGCGCCGCCGTTGATGGTACCCCGGCCCACGATGTCCACGTTCTTGACGCAGATGCCGGTGATCAGGGAGGCGAAGGTATCCAGGGGGTTGCCTTCCCAGCTGCCCAGGTTGTACTCGGGGCCTTCTCCCATGGGAGGGATGATCATGCCGGGCAGGATGGGATAGTCCTTTCTGTCGGGCAGGCCCAGGAGCTCTGCGCCCTCATCCAGCCAGAGGGTGATGCCGCTCTTTAAAAAGAGAGGACCGGTCAGGTAGGTGCCCTTTGTAAAGTGGACCGTGCCGCCTTCGGGGCAGGAGTAGAGCGCTGTCTGGATGCAGGCCGTATCCACGTGAACCCCGTCGCCCGCGGCGCCGAAAAGATGCACGTCCATAAGAATGGTCTCGGCCTCGGTGGTGATGACCTGCTCGCAGGCTTCTTCGCCCCTGACCAGACGGATGGAATAGGAAGTTGCGGGCTCAAGGCCGTCGATGGCGATGACGTTCCTGCTGTCGGATCCGTAAAGGGCCCCGTTCACATAGATCTCGTAGGGTCCCTCCTGATAAAAGGGCCTGTCCCCTTCCAGTTCGATCGTTACGCTTCTTCCGAAAATATCAATAACCGAATAATTCATATTTACTTTTCTGCAGCCTTTCTCAATAACTCAGTATAGGCCAGAATGAAGGGGGCCGTGCCCTTGGCTTCATTCTTCACAACGGGTTCGCTGTAATAATACTCTCTGGAGCCGTCGCGGTGCTGTTTGCCGCCCAGGCCTGCCACCAGGCAGATGCCGCCCAGTTCCAGATTGCCCTGCTCGTCCTCCCGCAGATAGCGGTCGATGATGCCGTCCAGGGCCTTTTCGCCGGCCGCCGCAAAGCGCTCGTCCAGATAGCCCAGCCTTGCGCCCTTGAGGAAAGCGTAGGCCAGAAGGGCCGTGCCGGAGGTCTCTCTGTAGTTGCCCTCTTCGCCGGGATAGTCCACCACCTGCCAGAACATGCCGTCCTCGTCCTGGTATTTGAGAAGAGCGGTGCACAGCTCCTGGAACATGGACAGCAGGGTCCTGTATTCATAGTAGAGGGACTCGTCCACCAGAGAAGTGGTATCCACCAGGGCGCAGGTGAACCAGCCCAGGGCCCTCAGCCAGAAGTTGGGGCTGCAGCCGGTCTCCTTGTCCGCCCAGTACATCTCCCGGCTCTCGTCGTAGCCGTGGTAGTAAAGGCCGGTCCTGGGATCGCGCATATACTTTCTGACCCGCTGGAACTGCTGGAAGGAGTCGATGCAGCCCTTCATTTTGTTGTAGCGGGTCTCATATTCCATGTAGAAGGGCTGGGCCATGTAGAGGCCGTCCAGCCATACCTGCCAGGGATAGATCTGCTTGTGCCAGAAGCTGCCTTCCTTTGTCCTGGGCATCAGGTCCAGCTGGCTGCGGACCAGGTCCAGGGCCTTTCTGTACTTTTCCTTTCCGGTCAGGTCGTAGAGACGGAAAAGGTTCCTGGCTTCGTTGATGTTGTCGATGTTCTTTTCCTGGGGATCGTAGGTCTTGATGGTGCCGTCTTCGTTGACGAACCAGCCGATGAAGCCGTCCGCGAAGTCCAGGTACCTCTTTTCGCCGGTGAACTCATACAGGGACAGGACCGCATTGATCATGCAGCCGTCGATGTAGTTCCACTTGTTGGGCTTGCCGCTGCGGATCTGCTCGATGTTCCACATGGGGGCTTCGGCGCTGGAATTGTCCAGCAGGTATTCGATATAGTTCTGAATGCGTGCTCTGTTTGCTTCGTTCATGATCTTCTCCCTTCATGAATCAGTTCAGTGCTGCCAGAGCCTTCTTTTCCAGGCCCTCAATAAACTTTCTTGCTTCCTCCGCGTTTTCGGGCAGGGTGTTTTCCATGGTGGCGTGGATATAGGGCTTATAACGGACAGCGAAGTCGATCACGGAGGTATAGTCCATCTCGCCCAGGCCGCAGGCCACTGCCTTCATTTTCTTTTCCCCGGTTTCGGGATCCGCCTGGATCTGATAGTCCTTGAGGTGGATGACGTCGATCTCGTCCCTTAAAAGCTCCATGGCCTCGGATAGGACCTCTTCCCTCCTGTCCAGGTTGTCTGGATGCAGGAGGTTTACGGGGTCGAAGATGATCCTGAGGTTGGGGGATCCGATCTGGTCCAGAACGTATCTGGCCGCCCTGCCGTTCCATACGATGTGCTTGTAGACGGGCTCGATGGCGATCCTGACGCCGAAGCGCTCGGCGTCCCGGACCACGGGACGAAGGCCTTCCACAAAAGTGTCCAGAGCTTCCTGGGTGTGGCAGGCGGGCTCGTACTTATATTCCAGGTTGGGAGCGCCGGTCTCGGTCCCCACCACGCCGCAGCCCAGGAGGGAGGCAAATCTCAGATGGGCCGTGTAGCGCTTCTGGAAGGATGAAAGCTTATCGGGATCGGGGTTGGCCAGGTTCAGATAGCAGCCCAGGACCGCCGTGTCCATGTCATATCTGTCCAGGGTCCTTTTCAGCCAGGACGCATAGCCGGGGGTCAGGGCCTCGTTTCCGGCGGGAAGGCCGCTGATCTTGGAAAGCGCCAGATGGATGCAGGAAAAGCCCTGGTCCCTGGCCGCTTTCAGTCTTTCCTCGAAGGAAAGCTTTGCTGTGTCGTGAAGACGGATTCCGAGCTGCATATGTATCCTCCTCATATTTCGGCTTCTTAATATTAATAATGTTAGCGCTTACATTTTACAGTATACTATGAATGGAGATAGATTGCGAACAGTATATATCTGTTCTCAGCAGTAAAAATAACATATTTTTACACCTTTTTCCGCTAGTTTCTCGCCCTCTGCAGGGTCAGAATACTGATTTTTTGTCCTTTTTTTCTTTTATAAAAAGACAGGCTTTCCTTTTTCTGATACTATGGATACAGAGAATGATTCCAGCTGCCGGAAAAGCCGGCCGGGAGGGGCGCATGCGGGCATCCGATCTGAATATCGACAGGATCTATATCAACAAAATCACCCGGGAGGCGGACTACAAGATGTCCGTCAACCACTTTCATTATTACTATGAGATCTTCTATGTGGAGCAGGGCAGCTGCCGCTTTTTTATCGGAGGCAGTCTGTTTGACTTAAAGCGGGGCGACTTCCTGGTCATCCCTCCCAGGGAGGTCCATTACAACCGCTATCTGACCCAGTGCACCAGGATCAATCTCTACTTCCGCAGGGAAGATCTGGAGACGGCGCCCGCCTCCTATACCGGCCCGGAGGGAGCCCTTTCCGTTCCCCTTTTAGTCCACTTCCCCGGCTCCTGCAGGTCCGTGATCGAAGAGCTCTTTTCCGCCATGCTGCGGGAGGACAAGGTGGACGATCCCATCTCCGGCAGGGTCCTCAGGCTGCAGCTGGGCCAGTTCTTTCTCTATGCGGACCGATACGGCACCCGAAGGAGGGTATCCTCTCCCATCTCCTCCGACGCGGACCAGACCATCCTTCATATCACGGAATACATAGGAGCCCACTACGGGGAGCCCCTGACCCTGGGCAGCCTTGCCCGGATCGCCGGCCTCTCTCCCTCCTATTTCTCCCGCCGCTTCAAGATCGTGACGGGCATGCGGACCATGGAATACATCAACTATATCCGCCTGCAAAAGGCCTCCCAGGAGCTTCTGTCCACGGACCACACCATCACCGAGGTGGCCATGCACAGCGGTTTTTCCGACAGCAATTATTTCAAGGACTCCTTCCGCAGGACCTACGGCCTCTCCCCCCGGGCCTACCGCAAGAACCGCTTTACGGACTCCCATATCCTGGAAATCTCCAGGGCCGGAGAAAAAGCCTCCGGGAAAGCGGACCTTCCCACCTCTCCCCTGCCCCCGCAGGATGTGAAATAGGCATACACAGCTTGCCTTTATGACCGTTTCATGCGAAAATAAGAAAAATTACCCATTTCCCTTCAGAAAGAATGATTTATGAACATATATGATATTGCTTCCCTGGCGGGCGTTTCCATCGCCACGGTCTCCAGGGTCCTGAACGGCAGTGAAAAAGTCAGCGAAAAGACCCGGGCCAGGGTCATGGCAGTCATTGAAAGGGAGCAGTATACCCCCAATCTCTTTGCCAGAGGACTGGACCAGGGGACCATACATTCCGTGGGCATTATCGTGCCGGACATCTCCGACCTCTACATGTCGGACTGTGTTTCCGTTCTGGAGAAGGAACTGGAAAAGGAAGGCTATTCCTGCATCCTGGCCTGCAGCGGCTACGATAAAAAGAGCAAGGCCGCTTCCGTGCAGATGCTTCTGGACAAGATGGTGGATGCCCTGATCCTGGTGGGATCCACCTATGCGGGGGACGGCAGCGATTCCGAAGAGACCGACTACATCCGGTCCGCGGCCGAAAAGATCCCTGTCTTTATCGTCAACGGCATCGTCGACGGCCGGAATATCTACTGCAACATCTGCAACGACAGGCAGGCGGTCTATGAAGCGGTCTCCCTGCTGATCTCCCACGGAAGAAGGAACATCCTCTTCATGACCAACTCCGGCTCTTACAGCTCCCTGCAGAAGCTGCAGGGCTATAAGGAGGGTCTTATCAGGCACGGCATTCCCGTAAGTGAAGAAAGGATCCTCTTCCCTGGGGACCGGATCCACGCCGTCCGGGATTATCTTCTGAATACCCCCCTTCCCGCCTTCGACGCCGTGATCTGCACCGAAGACTTCCTGGCGGTGGGCGCCGTCAAGTACGCCCATGCCAGAGGGATCCGGATCCCGGAGGACCTGGAGATCATAGGCTACAACAATTCCTCTCTGGCCATCAGCTGCGAACCGGAGCTGACCAGCATCGACTCCCGGGTGGAAAAGCTCTGCACCAACACGGTGAAGTTCCTGATCCGCCGCCTGGAAACGACAGATCCCGTCCCCCAGGCCGCAGACTTTTCCGGGATCCTGGCAGTCCGCCAGACCACCCGCACTTAAAAAAATATCCGTAAGAAAAGATCCGGGAAGGCCGGGCCGCGCTCAAAAAAAGCGGCCCGGCCTTCTTTCTTTCCGGCGTAGAAACAGGTAAAAAAGGGGGGCGGATTTCCGGACCTGAAAAGAGGGAAAAGAGAAAATCGGGGCAAAAAATGTAAGCGCTTACATTGACATGAATTACCGTTGTGTTTATAATAAAAGCAGTTGAAAAAATGTTCATCGGTACAACCGGGAAAGGGAGGATTACTTATTATGAGAGCTTTTATGGATCAGGATTTTATGCTGTATAACGAGACAGCAAAACGTCTCTTCCATACATATTCCGAAAACATGCCGATCATCGACTACCACTGCCACATTTCTCCCAAGGAGATCTATGAGGACCGCCGCTACAACAACATCGCGGAAATCTGGCTGGGCGGCAGAAACGATGACGGCACCTATTTCGGCGACCACTACAAATGGAGAGTCATGCGCTCCAACGGCGTTCCGGAGAACACCGTCACCGGTTCCGCGGACCCCTTTGAGAAGTTCCTTGCCTTCGCAAAGGCCCTGGAGATGGCTATCGGCAATCCCATGTACCACTGGTCCAACATGGAACTTCACAAATACTTCGGCATCACCGAGCCTCTGACCGAGGACAATGCAAAGGAGATCTGGGACAAGACCTCCGACATGCTGCAGAATGATCCGGAACTTTCCGTCCGCGGCATCATCCGCAAGTCCAACGTCAAATTCGTAGGCACCACCGACGACCCCATCGACACTCTGGAATGGCACGAAAAACTGGCGGAGATCAAGGATCTGGGCTTCATGGTCTGCCCTTCCTTCCGTCCCGACAAGGCCATCAACATCACAAGAGCCGGCTGGAAAGAATACATTGAAAAGCTTGCTGCCTCCGTCGGCAAGAAGACCCTTGCTTCCGCACAGGAAGTCTGCGAGGCCCTGAACGAGAGGATCGATTTCTTCAAGGCCCACGGCTGCAAGGCCTCCGACCACGGCATCGACTACGTCATGTACAGGCCCTGCACCATGGAGGAAGCAGACGCCGTATTCGCAAAGGCCATGGCCGGCGAGACTCTGACCGTGGAAGAAGCCGAGAAGTATCAGACCACCATCCTTGTTTCCCTGGCAAAGAAGTATCATGCAGAGAACATCGTCATGGAGATCCACTACAGCTGCACCAGAGACAACAACAAGAGAATGTTCGCCATCGAAGGCCCCGACACCGGCTTCGACATGATCGCCAAGTCCAACTGCTACAACCAGATGGCCGAGCTCTTCTCCGCTCTGGATATGGAGAACTCCCTGCCCAAGACCATCGTCTTCTCCCTGGACCACAACGACTTCAACCAGATCACCACATGCCTGGGCTGCTTCCAGTCCGACGAAGTTCCCGGCAAGATGCAGCTGGGCGCCGCCTGGTGGTTCCTTGATACCAGAGACGGCATGGAAGAGCAGATGAGAGCCCTGGGCAACCTGGGACTTCTGGGCAACTTCGTAGGCATGCTGACAGACTCCCGTTCCTTCCTCTCCTACACAAGACACGATTACTTCAGAAGGATCTTCTGCAACGTGGTAGGCAAGTGGGTAGAGGACGGCGAATATCCCGCCATCGAGTCCTCCCTGAAGAAGATCGTGGAAGGCGTCAGCTACTCCAACGCAGCCAGATATTTCGGAATCAACTGACAGGAACCTATACATACAGCCCCTGCGGCCTGGAATATAAATGCCGCGCCGGAAAATGCGGCAGAAAGGAATATTTATTATGGCAACCCTGAATTATGAAGTACTGAAAAATGCAGGTTATGACGGATACATTCTTGAGAAGGCTCCCGTCAAGATCCTTCAGTTCGGTGAAGGCAACTTCCTGAGAGCTTTCGTGGATTACTGGTTCGACGTAGCCAACGAGCGTACAGGCTGGAACGGCAAGGCCGCTCTGGTACAGCCCATCGCCCAGGGCCTGACAAAGCTGATCAACGCCCAGGAAGGTCTCTACACCCTGTATCTGAGAGGTTCCGAGAACGGTGAGAAGGTCAACCAGCGCCGCGTCATCTCCGTGGTGGATTCCTGCGCCAACCCCTACGATCCCGACGACTGGGCAAAGATCCGCGAGCTGGCAAAGAGCCCCGATCTGGAGTATGTGGTATCCAACACCACAGAAGCCGGCATCGTTTACGATCCCGAAAGCACTCTGGACCAGCTTCCGCCCTCTTCCTTCCCCGCAAAGCTGACCGCTCTTCTCTATGACAGATTCAAAGCCGGCCAGAAGGGTCTCGTGATCCTTTCCTGCGAGCTGATCGACAACAACGGCAAAGAGCTGGAGAAGGTCGTCGAGAAGCACATCGCCGACTGGGGCCTGGGCGAAGATTTCCTCAAGTACATCAAGGAAGAATGCCTCTTCTGCTCCACTCTGGTAGACAGGATCGTTCCCGGCAGGATCAGAGATCCCAAGGAAGTCGAAGAGCTGAACAAGATCCACGGCTATGAAGATCCCCTTCTGGACGTCGGCGAAGTCTTCGGCGTATGGTACATCGAAGGTCCCGCATGGCTGGAGGAGAAGCTTCCCTTCAAGAAGGCCGGCCTCAACGTACACGTGGTTCCCGAAGTCGCTCCCTACAAGAAGAGAAAGGTCCGCATCCTGAACGGCGCCCACACCGGTTTCGTTCTCGGCGCATACCTGTCCGGCCAGAACATCGTCAGAGACTGCATGCACAACGACACCATCCGCGGTTTCATGAACAAGATGCTCTATGACGAAGTCATCCCCTGCCTGCCTCTGGACAAGGCGGACTGCGAGAACTTCGCCGCAGCGGTGACCGACCGTTTCAACAATCCTTTCGTTGACCACCAGCTGCTGTCCATCTCCCTGAACTCCACCTCCAAGTGGAAAGCAAGAGTCATGCCTTCCTTCCTGGAGTACATCGAAAAGTACGGCGAGCTTCCCAAGGCAGCTACCATGTCCCTGGCCGCCTACATCGCTTTCTATTCCAGCAAGATCCAGGGCCTGTCCGACGCCGGCATGACCTGCGTACGTCCCAACGGCGACTCCTACCTGGTACAGGACGATGCATGGGTGCTTGAGTTCTACTACGACCACAAGGACGACGCTCCCGAAGCTCTGGTCCACGCAGTTCTGACCAACACCAGGATGTGGGATCAGGATCTGACCGAGATCAAGGGTCTGGAAGAAGCCGTCACAGCCGACCTGAAGCTGATTCTCAAAGAAGGCGCGGAAGCAGCCTACAAGAGCGTACTTTGATTCCAGGCGTTAATGTAATCGACCACAAAAAGGAAAGAGGGGTAATTCAATGGAGCTGATTCATATACATCCTTCCGATAATGTAGCGGTAGCCCTGCAGGATATTCCTGCAGGCACCGAGCTTCTGACAGACGGCGTTTCCGTCAGGGCAGAAGAAAACATTCCCAGAGGACACAAGATCGCCCTGACAGACATTTCTGCAGGCGATTCCATCATCAAATACGGCAACCCCATCGCCATCGCCGACAAGGCGATCGGAAAGGGCACCTGGGTCCACACCCACAACGTCCATACCGGACTGTCCGAAGGCGGCGAATACTTCTACGATCACAAGGTCTATGACCTTCCCTCTCCCGCAGCCAGGACCTTTATGGGCTACAGGAGAAAGGACGGCAGGGCTGCCATCCGCAACGAGCTGTGGATCATCCCCATCGTCGGCTGCGTCAACGATATCGCCAAGGAACTGGTCAGAGTCAATCAGGACCTGGTAAAAGGCTCCATCGACGGTCTTTATACCTTTGCCCATCCCTTCGGCTGCTCCCAGATTGGCGACGACTTAAAGCAGACCGGCAAGCTTCTGACCGCTCTGGTCAGACATCCCAACGCCGGCGGCGTCCTCTGCCTGGGCCTTGGCTGCGAGAACCTGACCCTGGGCCTGTTCAAGGAAGCCCTGGGCGAGTATGATCCCGACCGCGTCAAGTTCCTGATCACCCAGGATGTGGAAGACGAGATCGAGGAAGGCTCCAGGATCCTGAAGGAACTGGCCGACTACGCTTCCACCTTCCAGAGAGAAGAGATCCCTGCCTCCGAACTGGTGGTAGGCATGAAGTGCGGCGGCTCCGACGGTCTCTCCGGCATTACCGCAAACCCTGCCGTAGGCCGTTTCTCCGACAGACTCATCGCCCTGGGCGGCACCACCGTCCTGACCGAAGTTCCCGAAATGTTCGGCGCCGAGAACATCCTCTTCTCCCGCTGCCAGACCAGGGAAGTCTTCGACAAGGCTGTGGACATGGTCAACGATTTCAAGCAGTACTTTGTCAGGCACGGCCAGGTGGTCTATGAGAACCCCAGCCCCGGCAACAAGGCCGGCGGCATCACCACCCTGGAAGACAAGTCCTGCGGCTGCGTCCAGAAGGGCGGCAGCGCTCAGATCGTGGACGTTCTGGGCTACGCGGATCCTGTTACCAAGAAGGGCCTCAACGTCCTGTCCGGTCCCGGCAATGACCTGGTCAGCGCCACGGATCTGACAGCCGTGGGCTGCCACATGATCCTCTTCACCACGGGCCGCGGCACTCCTTTCGGAGCTCCCGCTCCCACCGTAAAGATCTCCACCAACTCCGCTCTCTTCAACAAGAAGGGCGGCCGCTGGATCGACTTCAACGCCGGCACCGTCGCTGACGGAACCGAGACCCTGGACGAGATCGGCGACAGGCTTCTGGACTATGTCCTGAAGGTAGCCAGCGGAGAAAGAACGCTTGCCGAGCAGCATGAGCGCAGAGAGATCTCCATCTTCAAGGATGGCGTCGTCCTCTGATAGGGCCCTCCAAAAAGCAACACATATATTGATGCACCACAAAAAGGATCCCTGCTGCCTTCCCGGGCAGCAGGGATCCTTTTGTTTCCCATATATTCTTTTCTTCTGTCCCGAGCATGGCCACCGGCTGCTCCCGGTCCGCATCTGTCCTGTGTTTTCAGCGGGCCAGGGCACCAGTCCCCCTGTTCAGCTTTCTCCGAAAACGATCAGATGGTCTTTTCCGTCCAGTACGATCTCTTCATCAAGGGGGATATTGAACCTGCTCCGCTTATTTCTGTCCAGGTGTCCGAGGAAAATATACCTTTCCCGCAGCATGATTCTGCGGAGGTCCCTTCCGGTAAATGTCCCTGTAAGCCCCATGGATCCCGTCTGCTTCAGATAAAGCTCATTCCCTTCATTGGAAAGGATCTCACGAAAGACATCGATCAGAGCCGGACTTTCCGCCAGCTGGGCCAGGATCAGAGAAGACATGCTGGAAGTGACCAGAAAATCCGTGGATTCTCCGCTTCCTGCCAGCTTCTGATTGTGTTCCTTCTGCAGTTCTACGGTAATGTTATAGCCAAGTCCCAGATCCCTCTTGAGTTCCCGCAGATTCAGCAGCAGGAAGATTCCCTCCATATCTGCCTGTTCCGGATCCTTTTCATGGTCCCCCAGTATGACCACATGGCCTGCCATACGGGCCAGCTTTTCCAGATAGTCTTCGCTTTCCGGGTCTTCTTCATAAAAACGCAGGTTCAGATCTCTGGCTGCCCCTGCTGTCAGGAGCTTTTGTTTTTCCTTTTCGGAAATCCCCGGGCAGACCAGCCAGACTCCGGAGACATTTTCCGGCAGTTCTTTCAGGATCACCGGCAGAGTCTCGTTCCTGCCCAGAATGACAACGTCCGTTTCTTCTTCGCTCCTTGTCATGACAGCTTCCCGAAGTTTTTTGACGGGAGGGGCATCTTCCCTGAGAATGGCAGAACCGCTCTCTTCGGCAAAGACCAGGATTCTGTCGTCCTCTTCAAGGATAAAGCCGGCAGGAGGATTCACCAGAATGCTTCCATTCCGGTAGACTCCCGAAGGAACTGCCCTGTCTGTCCGGACCATGAGCTCCTCAAAAGTCATTCCTCCGATCCCGTCAAAATCAGTCAGGTAAAACTCCGATCCTTCAAAGTTGAAGATCTCTCTGAAGGTCTCGGACAGTCCGGTCTGCGTGCAGGAATGTGCGATCATCTTGGACAGGATCGCATTGGTCTTGAGCGTTGTGATATTATGGGCTCTTTCCAGGGAAGGCGGAAAGCTGTATTCGTTCCTGGACAGGATGGCATTCACGCTGATCTGCGGAGCCTGCTTCTCTTCCAGCAGGGCAGAAGCGGCCAGAATGACCTTAATTGTCTTCATATCGTCGGTCGGACTGACGATGACTGTCCTGCAGGTCTCCATGGAACACTTTTCCAGGGAAACCGGATCTGTGATGTCTGCCGTTCTGCATACGATTCTGACATTCTTCGGAACCGTCAGGTTCTCGCGGATGCTCTGTTCCATTTCTTCCCTGTCTGCATCATCGGCGATCACAATACAGACCGGTTTCCCTTCGGAAGCAAAGATCAGCTGCTGCAGCAGCGTATATTCGCCAGGGTACAGTCCCAGCACGATCAGATGATCTTTTTCGATCACATGGGAATTTCCTTTTTTCAGTGCAGTCACCTTTTCTTCAATAGAGCTGGTGATGATACCGATCAGGATACTGGTAAAAAGCACGCCTCCTATGGCCGCGCAGGACATCAGGATCAGATAGCCGATGCTTCCGTCAGAGGAATACGGCATCCAGGCATTTATGACTGTCGCAATACTGTCCCAGAGGACAGCGCCTCCTTCTCCTCCTTCCGAAAGACCAAGCATCATGATCAGGCCTGTGATCAGAAGTACCAGAAGGACCGAAAAAACGATCAGAATCCGGATCAGGCCCAGGGATCCTTCTGCTATGCGGTTGTCGAACCAGTAGCTGAATCTCTGCCTAAGTGTAAAACCTTTTTTAACAGTTTTCCTTTTTTCTTTTTCCATTCCCAGGCCTCTCCATTTCTGTTAATGCAGACGTCTTTTTTCCATCATATCAGAAAAAAAACCTGATAACAGCCATGGATCAGTCTTTTTTCATATATCTCCTGTTCCCGGCTTCCTGCTCTTTACTCTTTCAGTTTCTGATACTGATCACCTCCGCCCCAAATGGTGCCAGGGCCAGCTTGGAGATCTTAAAGAACTGCTTTCCGAAGGGAATACCGATAATGGTAACGCACCAGAGGCAGCCGATGGCGAAATTGACCAGGGCCATCCACCAGCCGAAAAGCAGGCACCAGATCACATTTACCAGGAAAGAGATGGCTCCGTCTCCGTAGACCACTTCCTTGCCGAAAGGGGAAAAGGAAAGAGAGGCGAATTTAAAGCACTGCAGGCCGTAGGGGATGCCTATGAGGGTCATGCACCAGAAAAGGCCCGACAGGATCCATGCCATGCCGCTGAAAAAGCCTCCGAATATAAACCACAAAACATTTCCGACAAATCCCATATCTTCAGACCTCCTGTCATTTTTCAGATGATGCTGCAAAAAGCGCGCATTTTCCGCGCCCTGACCATTATCCTGCCGGGGCCGGAAAAGCGCACAGCCTCTTCTGTTAAAAAAAAGACGCGGGATGAGCATCCCGCGCCGCTTCTTCATTCTTATTGTCTTTGGGAGACGCCTTATTCCTCCGCGGGAGTCTCCTCTTCTTCAGGAGAAGCCTCTTCTTCCGGCACCATGTAGGCTTCGTCCGCCTCTTCCTTCTTCTGCATGCCCGCGACCCCTTCATAGGTCCTGAACAGGCCGTTGTACATAAGGGCCCTCAGCCAGCCGGGGAAGGAAAAGCAGAAGCAGAGAAAGACCGGAACGATGGGATATCCGCCTGCCCAGAGAAAGAGGGGCGGAATGAACATGGCAAGGCCCATGCCGATGGTCCTGAGTGTCACCGTACCGATGACAGACATGGTAAAGGCGGCCTTTATGGTCCCCAGCACTGTATTCTCGTAGCGGGACAGGATGGGGAAGATATAGATGGAGATCAGAAAGATGACCATGGCCGCAGCCCCAAGGAGGATCAGGAGATAGCCGGGGAACTGGTCGCCCTGCATGCGCAGGATCCGCCAGTCCACAAAGAGGACCGCGTAGACAGCCAGCATGATGATCCAGAGGATGGTGGCCTGAAGAAAGTTCTTTTTGAAGGCCTTGAAGAACTGGCCGGTCACATAGCTTTCCTCTCCTCTTACGATCTTTAAAAGCACGTAGTGCATGGCCGTAAAGGAGGCTCCTGCCGTAATGACGGGAATGCAGAAAAGCAGTGTCCAGAAATTCAGGATCAGAAGGTCCGCCATGACTGCCAGGCGTTTCATTAAAGGGCTGTCGATTTTCAGAAAGTTCAAAGCATTGTCTCCTTATATTTCATCCGTTTTTGTCTGCCCGTCAGCGAAGACTCATCTGCAGGCTTTCCATGTGATAGAAGATCCCCTTCCGGGCCAGCAGGTCCTCATAAGTCCCTGCCTCTGCTATTTTACCCTGTTCCATGACAACAATCCAGTCTGCATTTCGGATCGTGGACAGCCTGTGGGCAACGATGAAGGTGGTCCTGTCTTTGACCAGGCGCTCCAGGGCCTTCTGGATCTCCAGCTCGGAGACCACATCCAGGGAGGAGGTGGCTTCGTCCAGAAGGATCACTTTGGGATCCCGGATCAGGGCTCTTGCGATGGCGATCCGCTGGCGCTGGCCTCCCGAGAGGTTGGCCCCGTGCTCCTCTAAAAGGGTATCCGCTCCCTGGGGCAGCTGGTCCACCAGCTTTTTCAGATTGGCGGCTTCCAGGGCCTCCTTCAGCTTTTCATCGCTCACATGGTCCATGCCGTAGGTGATGTTGTCCCGAAGGCTCCCCGTAAAGAGAAGGGGCGTCTGGGGCACCACGGACAGAAAGCGCCTGTAGGTCTTCAGGTTGATAGTGCTGATGTCCTGGCCGTCGATCAGGATCTGGCCCGATTCCGGCATCATAAAGCCCACCAGCAGGTTCATGAGGGTGGACTTGCCCGCGCCGGATTCTCCCACCACGGCGATGGTCTGTCCGGGCCTTACGTCCAGACTGAAGTCCTCCAGGACCCTTTTTTCGCTTCCGGGATAGCGGTAGGCCAGATGGCGGAAGGAAAACTCTCCCCTGACCTCTTTAAGCTCCGCCTTTCCTTCGTTCTCCTCCACGTCGTCGGAAGAGAGGACCTCTCCTACGGAAGTGACGGACTCCAGGCCCTTTGTCATGATGGGAAGCAGGTTGATCAGGGCCGTGAACTGGTTGACCACGGTGGTAAAGCTGGTCTGGTAGAAGGTGATGTCTCCCACCAGGATCAGGCCCCTGAAGGCCATAAAGCCCGAAAATCCAAGGCAGAGGGCCTGGAAGCACTGAAAGACCACCCAGCCAGCGGCGCCGAAGTTGGACTGGACCATATCCAGACGGTAGCCCTTCTCGGCCGTCTCCTGGAGCTGGCGGGACATGCGCTCCTTTTCCACCTCCTCCAGGGCATGAGCCCTGGTGACAGGGATCATCTCCACCATCTCCATGACCCTGGCAGATGTCTCTTCCATCTCCAGACGGAAGGCTCTGTTGACCTTGCTGATCCTGCGGCGGAAAGCCACCACCGTCAGGGAAGCCACAGGGGCCACCAGGATAAAGAAGACCAGAATGATCCGGTTCTTGACGGCCGTGATGGTGATCATAATGGTCAGATTCATGACGATGTTCAGAAGGTTGACGAACATCTGGGTGGAAAGGGTCTCGATGGCCTCCACGTCCCGGATGATCTTGGACTGGAGACGGCCCGACTGGATCTGGGTATGGTAGGGAATGGAAAGTTCCTGCAGCTTTCTGACCATAGCCTCCCGGAGGCCTGCCTCCGTAGACCGGATCACCCTGCTTCTGTACATGCTGTGAAGATAGTTGGCCGGCAGGTGGATGGACAGAAGGCCCAGCCAGATGCCTGTATTGAGTAGTATCGCATGCCTGGCCGCATCTCCTCCCGCCAGGACGCCGTTGATCACGCCGGCGATCAGAAGAGGGGAAAAGAGGGACGGGGAGTGCTTGATCAGATAAAAGAAGGCGCTGATCAGGAACTTATGGTAGGAGCCTCTGTAGAAGCCCAGAAGGACCTTCAGGGGGCTGCCCTTGTACTTTTTGTAATAATATACAAACCGTTCCTGTGTCGTATTCATAAATCTGTTTTAATCCTGTTTTTCGTTCTAAAAGCCCTTCCCCTTCATGAAGGCCCAGGAAAAAAAGAAGACCGGGCCCCTGGATCCCATGGAATGGGTCACCCCCAGGCCTCCTCTTGAAGGCGCTGTGACCTGGCTTCCAGGCGGCACCGTAAGACTGCTCTCCTCTCCCCTTCCTCTTTCCCTGGTGGGGGCCAGAAATATCTTTTTAAAGCGCCAGACCCGCTTTGACTTTACGGCCAGGGCCCTCCTGGAACTTCCTTCTCTCAGGGAAGGACAGGAAGCCGGCCTCACCTGCTACTACGACGAAAACTCCTGGGTCAAGTGCGCGGCGGGAAAAGAAAAGTCCGGCGCTTTCACCCTCTCGGTCACGGAGCATGCAGGATATGAGACCTGCCGCCACCCTTCCGTCACTCTGAAAGAGGAAAAGCATCTGCTTTCCTTTGAATGCGAAAGCCATGCTCTCTCCCGCACCTTCCGGGTCTTTGACGGAGAGGACCTCCTCTATGAAAAGACCTGCCCCTCCGTTACCTATCTGTGCGACGAAGGGCTCCGCATGGGAAAGCGCTTTACCGGAGCCATGACAGGGGTCTTCGGAGCAGGGGGGGATCCCTTCTTCTACCGCCTTCTTTCCTGGCAGGAAGTCTGAAATCTCCCGAAGCACTGAATGCCTGACCAAAATAAGCCGCCGGACATCCCCGTCAAAGGATGCCCGGCAGCTTTTCTGTTTCAGATTTGAACGGGAAACAGACGGCCTGTCAGCCGGTCTTCTCCGTTCTTACGCTGACAAGGTCGGCGTATCCCCCCTCCTCATCTTCGCTGAAGGCAAAGGCGCCGATCTTGGCCCCCACCCAGGTATGGTCCGAAGGCACATATTCGCATCCGGCGTCAAAAAAGTCTTCGCCGTCCGGGGACCAGAAAAGGGACAGGGCGGGCTTTTCCGCCTCGTCTCCCGCAAAGAAGAGGTCCGGTATGTCTTCCTTTAAAGGAAGTACCTCTCCCTCCGGGGTGACCCTGTAGCAGGACCTGCGGACAAAGACCAGACGGAAAGTCATCTCCTCCAGAGGGTCTCTCCCTCCCATGGAAGAAGGCAGAGGGGTCTCTGTCAGGATCTTTTCCTTCTTGTCCCGGTCACCGCCCTCCGATTCGGCGTAGACCAGGCAGGCGGATCCGTCATCGTCCTTTCTCACATAAAGAAGGGCGTACTGGCCGCCCGTCATGGCGATGCCTGCCCTGTCGCCCTCCAGAAGTCCCGAAAGGCGCATGCGGATGTCGCAGACAAATTCCGGCAGGACCAGCTTCTGGGTCAGGACATTGGCGCTGTGCCAGAGGATGGGAGAAGCCTCTCCCGAAAGGTTCAGGGCGTGGAGCCTGATGCCGCCCTCCGCAAGGGGCGTATAAAGAGGCAGGCCCGCGGCCTCTGCCGCGGCCTCTGCGTTTCCAAGCCACTGCCACTGGAGTCCGATCTTTCCCCCGGGGAAGAGGTCTGTGGATTCCAGGTAGGAGGGAGATGTGCAGGGCGCCTTCTCTCCTCCCGGCTTTTTTTCCGTAAAGACGGGTTCTCCGCACCCCCTGCCCAGAGGGTCGCGTCCGATCACAGGCCATTCCTCCTTCCAGGATACAGGCTGCAGGTGGCAGATGCGGCCGTAAAGGCCCCGGTCCTGGAAGTGGAAGAACCATTCATCCCCTTCCGCCGTATCCACCAGGGCTCCCTGGTGAGGGCCGTTGATCAGGCTCTCTCCCTGGTCCATGACGGTCCTGATCTCATAAGGGCCATGGACAGAGCGGCTTCTGAGGGCGCACTGCCAGCCCTTGCGGACGCCACCTGCGGGCGCCAGAATATAATACCAGCCATTTCTTTTATAGACCTTGGGTCCCTCTATGGTCTTTGCCGGATGGGCGGGGTCGTTCCCGTCGAAAATAAAGCTGTCCCCAGAAAGGGCCCTTGTCCCGTCCGGGATCATCTCAAAGATGCCCAGGATGGAATTGAAGCCGATCCGGCTCTTTGCGTAGCCATGGATCACATAGGCCCTGCCGTCAGAGTCCCAGAAGGGGCAGGGATCGATATAGCCCTTTCCCTCCAGCAGGCAGACGGGCTCTTCCCAGCGGCCAAGGGGGTCCTTTGTCCGGACCATGTAGATGCCCTCGTCCGGCATGCCGTAAAAAATGTAGAAGGTCCCCTCATGGAAGCGGATGGCCGGGGCCCAGACCCCCTCGGAGTGCCTGGGGACAAAGTAGCGCTCTCCCACGGCTGCACTCTCTTCTCTGGTGCGGGCGGGGGCCATGGCCTCTCCCACGCTCTCCAGGGCATAACCCGCAAGGGTCCAGCTGACCAGGTCCTTCGACAGCAGGATGGGAAGGCCCGGAGTATAGTTAAAACTGGAAGCGGTCATGTAGTAGGTATCCCCCACCCGGATGACATCCGGATCGCTGTAGTCCGCAAAGAGGACAGGGTTTCTGAACTGACCGTTTCCCAGATCGCTTCTGTAATACATAGCTTTCTTCCTTTCCGGCACCCTGCAGGGTACCCTCTCCAGTATACC
>CAMOGQ010000031.1 GCA_946614165.1 uncultured Lachnospiraceae bacterium | reverse complement strand
AGATGTAATAAGAGAGATTTATAAAATGAGGGGCGGTAAGGTCGTGAACAGTAACCGGAAGTTAACAAATTTAAGGGATTTTTTGTTTTTACAGGACTGTTTTTTCTGCCGGAAAGGGATTAGACTCACAATCAGGGAAATTCTGTTTTTTTCATAATGGGCCTTTGAAAGAGGCAGGGCACTTTGTCTTTACGTCCGTCCGGGAGGGCTCCTTTTTGGCCCCGGTATAAAACCGGACAAAGCAGAGAAGAGATGGTTCGTGGGAACAGTTTCATGAGGATACGCCCGTAAGAAGAATTTCTCCATTCAGGAAGGTCAGAAATAAATGGAACAAATCGGTAAAATCATAAAAGGATGGTCCCGCTGGCGGAAGAGGATATCAGCCGTTCTTGCCTGTATCATTATCTTTGTAACTACCTATCTCATGGTCCTGCCCGCGATCTCACTGGACCGGGCCGGGGCGGAAGAAGATGAGGCAATCACCCTTGAAAGCGGCACTTCTGAACAGGATGAGGACTGGGGAGAAGACTGGGAAGGCGACTGGGAAGGCGACTGGGAAAGCGGCCGGGACAGTTCCTGGTTCGAAGATGAGGGAGAAAGCGGAGCGGAAGGGCCGGCCGAGGAGCCTGACAGGCCCTTTGCCCTGACACAGGAAGAGGATAACTATACTGTCACGGCATTCTACGGAGAGGATGCAGAACTGCCCGGGGATGTCAGTATTTCGGCTGAGGAGATCGAAGAAGGAACGGATGAATATAAGGATTACTATGAAAGAGCCCTGGAAGCTGTCCGGACGGAAAAAGGCGGAGGGGCTCTGATTTCCTATGCCCGCTTTTTCGATATTTCCTTCCTTTCGAAGGGGGAAGCGATCGAACCGGCGGCACCTGTCAGCATCGTGATCGATTATAAGAAGGCCCTTTATTACGAAATGCCGGAAGAAGCAAGCGCAGAAGCTTATGCGGCAGATGCGGAAAGCATGGAAGCATTCCCGGAGGAAGATGCAGACATCAATGAGGGTAGCATTTCAGACAGCACTGCAGAGACAGGAGACATAAGCGTAGTCCATTTCGATGCGGCGGATACAGAAGAACAAGTCCCCGTGCTTGTGGAAGCCCAGGCGGAAGAAAAGGATGCGCTCACAGACAGCGTCTCCTTTGAATCGGACAGCTTTTCCGTATACGGGATCGTCGGAACAGAGATTGAGAAGACTATACTGGCGAGTGATGGGAAGAATTACAGAATCACAGCGACATATGGTGCAGAAACCGACATTCCGGTGGATGCCGAGCTTGAGGTAAACGAGATTCTTCCAGCAGATATAGATGAATCAAATTTATCCTCCGTGTATGGCATGAGCTACGAGGAATATGTGGCATACACAGAGAATGCACTTGGTTGGGAAAACGGGTCTGTTTCTTATGCCCGCGTGTTTGATATTAAGATTGTTGATAAGGATGATCACAGCGTGAAGCACCAACCGGCGGATGGTACTTCTGTTAACGTGCGAATAGAGCTTGCTGATAGTGAGGGGGAAGAACTCAATGTTGTCCATTTTGTTGATGAGAGCGAAGTGGGAGATGTTGTAGAGAATAGTACTGAGAATAGTGGGGACGGATCTGTCGTGGAATTTGCGGCAGATGGGTTTTCAGTTTACGTTGTTGCTGATAAAGGACCGATTCGTACATACAGTTTTTATTCTCCTGATGCCAGCGGAACTTATGATAAATATTATTTCCTGACTGACACGGGGGAATCTGTATATCAGCAGAAGATAAAAACCGTAGATGGTGTCACAGAAGAACTAGTTATCCCACAGCTGCCTTCTATTCCAGGAAGTACGACATCTACTTTTGCCGGATGGTATGTTTATGATCCGGACACTGGTACATATGCGGATGAACCGTTTGATTTCTCAAATATCCCGGATGTCACTACCGAGGAAGAAGTCGTTCTTCGGGCAAAGTTTGCCGATTACGCATATGTTATTTTCCATGAACAGTATAATGGTGCGACCCGGTCATGGCCGGTTGCTGAGACGCGTCGCGGAGAAAAGACGGATGGTAGTACTTCCATCCAGATTTCTGATGTGACGGTTACTTATGATGATTCTGAAGCAGAAGAAAACTCCTCACCGGAGATGGCATTCCGCGGTTGGTCTTTAACCCCGGTTGTTGCTGGGGCGCAAGTAGATATAAACGGAGATTCGATCCAGCTTGTTAGCGACCCGATTACCATTACAGAGAATACGGATCTGTATCCTGTATTTGTTCCTATCAACTGGTTAACGTTCTCCTCGGGACCTACCGGGTCAGGTGCGACTTATGTCCCACCGAGGTATTATTACATAGATGAGGGAGAAGATAGTTTTCCAACCCCTGTAAGAACAGGTTATTCTTTTGATGGCTGGTATACAGCTGAAAATGGTGGGACCAAGATCGTTAATGCTGATGGTTCTCTTGCAATTAGCGGAACCGTTGGGGATTTTTCTGTTGTAAATAATGAACTTCGAATAAGTGATGATGTAACACTTTATGGTCACTGGACAGAAGCCAACACAAAGTATACGGTCGTTGTCTGGAGGCAGAAGGCAACAGATGAAGCGAATCTCGCTGACAGTGACAAGCATTATGATTTTGCGGAAAGCTTTACTTTGGATGCGATTACAGGCAGTCAGGTCAGTGTTGCAAATACATACAAGGATTTAGCTGGAAGTGGAGATTATTCAGGGTTCCATTATTATCGGTGCGATGATGCTAAGACCGTTGATGGTAACGGTTCGACCGTTCTGAATGTGTATTACGACAGGAATGTGCATACACTGACATTTAGAACAACAAACGGGGGAACTGCACGTACAATAACAGCTTTGTATGGTTCATCAATAAAAGAGTATTTCCCTATTCAAGGGATGAATGGTGCAAATTATAATGGCTATCAATGGACAGCTACAAATACGTCTGTTTATAGTTATGCGTTAGTGACCATCGAAACAATGCCAGACGCAAATGTTACCTTTAACCCCAGACAACGTGGAACTCAAAAAACCATCTATTATTATGTTGAAATAGACGATGACAGTGAGAGTACAGGTCAGACAAGAATATTTAATAATAAAACCTATACTCTGTACAAGACAGTAAATCATAACTTTTACTATCTAACATATGACGAAGAATATCACCCGATAGAAGGATATGTAAGAAGCAGAACAAATGCCAGTCCTGCCTTTGGAAATAATAATCAGGCCAACATTGGAAGTGGGAATATAAACTACCTCTATTATGACAAGGATACTTTTGAAATCACATTTACTGATTCATATACTAATCAGAATGTTACTGTTAATGGATCTGAGATTGAGCCTGTTTCAATCAAATATAATCAAAAAATAGATGGATTCATTCCTGATGATCCGACATCTTCTCGTGAGGGCTATCGCTTTACTGGTTGGTATGCTGATTCTGCTTGCTCAACCCGGGTGTATTTTACTGAGGAGGAATATAACAATTCTACAGCCACTTCAAAGGTGCTTTATGACAGGATGCCTGCACACAATCTTCAGCTCTTTGCAGGCTGGGAAACAGAATGGTATTTGATTGAAATTGATCCGAATGGTGGCGAACTGACAGGTACTCAGTCTACATGGTTCTGGGAGCCGTACAATGGTGACCCGATTGAAGAGTATTCTACAACGACCAGACATTATCATGAATCACTGAATGGTACATGGTACTATGCAGTCAAAGATCGTAATTATCATGGATTAACAGAAGAATATGAAGATAGAGAGGATGATATTTCAGACCGTGGTGCATATTATACACAAGATGTCAGTGACCCCGCGGCAGATCTTAGCAAGAAATATGAGTATTCTCAGGATGCATATCGTTATGCTGGATGGTATGAAGTACATGAAGATGGATCAGAGACTCCTTATGCTTTTGGGCAGCCGGTAATGCACAATACTAAGCTGCGTTTACACTGGAAGCAGCTTGGAACGTATTATATCCGTTATGATGCTGGTTCCGGAACGCTCGATGACCAGGATAATAATGAGGATACATTCCATACACTGGATGATTCGGACTATGCAGATCATGCAAATATTGTAGTTACCAGAACTGCACATGCTCCGGAGGGCATGAGTTTCGTTGGCTGGAAAATAAGAGGCGACGACGATACTGTATACTATCCGGGCCAGACATTTGAGTTTCAGTCACTTTATGCTTTTGAAGAGTCCGTCGACGGAATTGAAAAAGAATATCTGATTCTGGATGCAGTCTATTCTAAGATTGAATCAGCCCAGATTACCTATGATGCAAACGGCGGTATAGTCGACACAGAGTCAGTAGATTACGGTAAACCAACTGAAACAGATGCAAATTATGAAACAGAAGCTGATGAATCATCCGCTACAATCAGCGGCCTGCTTAATAACAGTGAGGTGACTCTGAGCAATGGCACAGGTTTTTCTCTCGAAGGAGCAGAATTTAAGGGATGGAATACAGAACCTGATGCTTCCGGTGATCATTTTGATGCCGGCGAAGATTATTATGTAGACAAGGAAGAACCGGTAACGCTTTATGCTGAATGGCAGGTGAAGGTTTATTTTGATAAGAATAACGCAAATGCTGACTGGGGCGGGAGTTGGAACGCTGTCGATGACGACGGCGATCCGATTTATACCTGGGATGAGTCAAGACAGCAGTACTACACTTATGCATATGTGAGTGGAACTATTGATGAGCCGATTTATGTTCCTGTATCAAGCAGGGAAGATGAACGTTTTGCATATTGGAGCCCTGTCCGTTATACAGATTCCGGAGAAGTGGCTTATGAATATGATTTCAGCACGCCGATAACCGGGGAACTGACATTGTATGGTTTCTGGGCAAATGCCATTCAGGTACCTTATCATGTAGTGGATTCAAGTGAAGAAACGCTTCAAGAGGTAAATGACTGGAAGAAAGAAAACCAGGAGCATTTTGTTGTAAACACAGGGACAGAGATTCCTCTGGTTGATAAATCCGATACAGAAACATATGTTAATATCCCGACTGGCTATGAGTATGCATTCGCCTGCGTCAGCGACAGTCTCGAGAATTGTTCAGAAGATAATATAATTACAGATGTCGGCTATAATACAGTCACTAAACGTGTCAGTGTGACCTACAAGGATGGTACTACAGAGGATCTGCCAAGCGACAAGGAAATCTATCTTGTATATTTCGAGGATCCAAAAACGCTGACAATCGACTATAAGGAAATGAACACAGATGGAAGTCTGACAGATGTGAATGTGGCTTCAGCTGCTCCGACATCTGCCACGGCTGGTACATATGATATGACAGCTGGCGTGACCGCTCCGCTGGCTTGGGCGAATAATACGAACTATAAGTATTATTCTTTCGCAATTGGTGATGAGAACGCTGAGAGCAGTTCACAGTTACACATGATTTCCAACTCCTCCGGATCAGATAACTCACGCCCGGATCTTAAGATTCGCAATACATGGCGAGGTTACCAGTATTCAACGGATAACGGCAGCACGTGGGTGAGCTATGGATATGATCCGGAATTGTATGTCGTGTACTATGAGTCAGAGCCGACGATAGTTATGATCAAAGAACAGACAATCGGAACTCAGGACGATAAGGATGAGGAGTTTGAGTATGAGGTTGTGATAACGACAACGACTACGACAAGTACTCAAACACAAATTGCGACAAGAACCAGAAGAAATGCATGGAGTTCTTGGGGGAGTTATGGACCTTGGCAAAATCAGGGCAATCCAAGTGTTGAAACAACGACTAATAACTCAGAATTTGGTTTTTCGTTGTCAGATAATGAACGCGAAACGGAGACGTTGTTTTATTCCTCTATGACGAATAACGGATCAGAAATTGAGAATTCTGCATCTGGGAATAGTCAAACAAAGACCAGGACAGTTACAACAACTACTGTCACTCAGACCATTACTGTCACCCAGCGCCCGAAAGATGGTTTCACTACGACCAATGATGGGGATAGCGGTGATCATGTGTATGTCTACACCTATACAACCACCAGTACCAGCGAAGACCAGGAGGTGACCTACACTAATACACGGACGAAAGAGGATATCGAACTGCATATTGCCTTAGCTCAGAATGGTGGCTTCATTGCGCATGATGATATGCGTATAAACGACGAGTCTATCTATACTGTGTCCATCCCAAGCGATGATACAGTAGCATTGTCTGAAACCAGCCCGGAGGGGTTATTTACAGGTGATACAAATACTTATCGTTTTGCTGGAATCATCTATGGTAGAGAAGATGATCAGGGGAACATCACGTCTTATTACACTGATGTGAGTTCTGTCAGCTTTAAGCCACTTGAAGACAGTGAATACCTCGGCGTGTACATGAATGACGATCCATCAAAGCTGGTGGAGGAAGGCTACAATATTTACTATGTTTACTATCCGATGCCGAAAATTGTGTACATGGAAGAAGGGGCAAATGGTGCTTTAACAACAATAGATCCTATCAAACGAAACAACGGTTCTGTCACATTGAACGGAGTCACTGTTACACAGGATGCACAGCTTGAAGTGGGCACAGACGCATTCATTATCGATCAGTCTACAGGTGGTGCATTCCGTGTTCCACCGGATCTTGATGGTGATAATGCTCTTTCGCTGGATTATGTTAAAATCGGTGCCGGTAATGCTGGATTGACTAATACTGATGGACTTGATGGGGTGTCTAACAGTCAGGCTATGCAGCTGAAAGTCGTTGACGGTCAGGTGAAATATAGCTTTGATGGAGAAACTTGGACAGCTTTCAGTGGTAATGCGCCGACAGTTTATGTGATTTACAAGGAAAAAGGATATGACTTGACGATCACAAAAACGGTTGATGGAACCGTAAAAGACGGTGAATTTGACCTGACAATTACCTCACCTGCAATCACAGAAAACATTTATTCCATCAGCGGGTACACGGTAGAAGAGGCTGGAGAAACGGTAATGGTTGAAACAATTACGGCAACACCGGCCTCTGATGATCAGCCTGGAACCATTGCTTTAAAAGTGAAACATGGAAGTAACATCACCATCTCTGCCCTTCAGCGTGGGAGTTACACGATTTCTGAGCCGGGACTTGTTGGCTTTGATATGACAGCAACTGTTGGTGGGTATGCAGCTACAATCACAGATAATGCAACGACATTTGTCTTGAATGCAGATATTACCGCAGACATTACCAACAAGCCATCTACAGTACCTGTTAAGATCCTGAAGATAGATCAGTCCAGGCAGCCATTGGAAGGAGCAGAGTTCAGCTTGACCGGTAATGGCATCAATTCGACTGGGTTGGTATCCACGAACAGAACCATCAAAGTGATCCGTGACGGAGAAGAAGTAGATGTAACGGAAGCTTTGATCTATGAGAATGAAGCATTGCCGATAGGAATGTATATACTGACTGAAACGAGGACACCAGCTGGGTACTATTCAGTAGAAGATGTCACTATCAATGTTCAGAACACTGAAACGGGAATTGTGGTCACTGCAAGAATTGGTGATGAGGAAATTGAATATCCCAAAATTGAACAGGATCGGGACACAGGTGTGTGGAAGATCGAGATCACAAACCAGAGTGGAGTTGTCCTTCCCTCCACCGGTGGTCCGGGTACCAGCGTCATCTACCTTCTCGGAACCATCATGACGGCACTTGCCGGAGCAGGATTGGTGATGAGGAAAAGGCGGAGAGACGCGGCTTAATACCGGTGGCTCCGGTACACGGCTCTTCACGATCCTTGGCAGCATCCAGATACTTGCAGCGGGAGTCCTGCTGTGGAGGAGACGGAGATTGATTTAACAACAGCGCAATGAAAAAGAAATCGCAGGTTGTGACGGAGTAAATTTCCCGATTAACCTGTGATTTCTTTAGAATGGACACTTTAACACGGAGAACTTCTAAGGCGCAAAGCAGCAAATCGCAGATAGCTTCACAATTCCTGCCGCTCATATTTGTCTACTAGTATCTGCAGAATGGACTTGCTATTAGTCCGCTTCAGAGTGATTAATGAAATATCAAAAGAATGTTGTCCCGAGCGATAAATGAAACGAAAAGACGGGTTTCCCCGCAGATTAATTGAATCAGACAGGAGCAACTGTTCCAAATAGGATGCTGTTTTTCAGCAGACTGTTTGAAACAGTTCCTGGTATACGGTGACGATAACAAAGATGGTGGACGGAGAAACAGCTGCGGGCAGAGACTTTACATTTACGGCTTCTGCGCCGGGATTCGTTTTTGAACAGAGCGGGTCGGATTATATATTGAAAGAATCTGCAGCGGGAGCGGATGTCAGCTTTGATCTTGCCAATGCAGAATCTGTGACAATAAGGGAAGTCCCGTATGGAACAAAACTCACCTTCAGAGAAACTCCCTGTGCAGGTTATATTGTGGAAAGCGTGGATGCAGAGCAGATCAGCGATCCGGACGGCATCCCGCTGGAGAACAGCATCGACCTTGCCGGCGAAGACGGAAAACAATACGAAGTCAGGGGAAATATTGAAATTACCTATACAAACAAAAAAGGCCTGGTCCCTGTTGTCCTGAGGAAGGTCGGATATAATAATACAGATCCGCAGGAGCAGACATATCCCCTTGTCGGAGCTAAATTCAAGATCCACGAAGGATCGATCAGCGGAAACTGTGTGACAGCAGAAGTCGGAGGCGAGGAGATAAGCGAGTTTACATCTGCAGGAGCGGATGCAGTTTTCTTCAGCGGCGAACTGAAAATGGGTGTCAGGTACTATCTGGAGGAAACGGAAGTTCCATCTGGTTATAATGCTCCGGCAGGCAATTACTATTTTACGATCGCAGAAGACGGTATCACTCTGAACTGCGATGTGCCGACCGGACAAAGCAATTATGACAGCTGGATCGAGAGGCAGACGGAAGGCGGAGTCACCGTATATACCATATCCATTCGCAACGTGGCCGGCGTATCACTTCCCTCCACCGGCGGTCCCGGCAGAGGAGTCTTCTATCTTCCCGGTATACTGCTTACAGGACTTGCCGGGGCAGGGGCCGTGATGAAGAAAAAGAAAACAGAATAACATGGATTTTAGGGAGAGGCCATTCACATGAAGTGAGTGGTCTTTTCTGTTCTGGGAGGGGGATGCAGCTTTGGGAAGTGGAGCGGTTCTTTGCGGAAAATTTTGTAAAACCGGACTTTTTATGGAACATCGCTGCACAAGAAGTTAACAACATTTAACGGTCTTTTTGTTTCCGAAGGACTGTTCAATTTTTAAAGCAGGGATTAGACTTATAATAAGGAAAGGATGTTAACTGACAGGCGGCAGTCCCCGATAATACGGCCCGGCAGCCTGACTGCGGCCGGGATGGGAGAAGAAGTTATCAGCACTATTTTCAGTCATCAGACAAAACTGAACTGAACAGAAGAGAGAAGGAAGTATCGGATCGTCTCATGGGGAATATGCCCGTGGGAAGGCTCTTTCATTCAGGAAGGCTTTGCATAAATGGATAAAATCATAAAAATCATGAAAGGATGGCATATCCGCCGGAAAAGGATATCGGCCACTCTTGCATGCATCGTTGCTTTCGTGACGGCCTATCTTCTGGTCCTGCCCGCGATCACGCTGGATCAGAACAGGGCCCTGGAGGAAGAAGGGATCTATCTGGAAGAAGAGGCATCTGTTCCGGAGGAGGAAACGGATGAAACTTCGGATGTAGATCCGGAAGAAGATCCGGATGAAGACAGGGACGAAGGCTGGGATGAGGACTTTGAAGGATCCTTTTCTGAAGATGAGGAAGAAGGAGACTTTGATCAGGGAGGCATGGAAGACTGGGGTGCAGATCCTGACCGCCCCTTTACCCTGACAGAGGAAAGGGAGACATATGCTGTCACGGCATCCTACGGAGAGGATGCAGAGCTGCCGGAGGATATCAGCCTTTCGGCAGAGGAAATCGAAGAAGGTTCAGATGAATATGTGGAATACTATAACAGGGCCCTGGCGGCAGTCCGCAAGGATAAAGGCCAGGAGGCTCTGATTTCCCATGCCCGCTTTTTTGACATTTCCTTCCTTTCCAAGGAGGAGGCGGTCGAACCGGCTGCTGCGGTCAGTATCGCCATCGATTATGAGAAGCCCGTTTATGATGAAATGACGAAAGAGAGCGCCCGGATGCTTACTGCGGCGGCTGCAGGACACGCAGAGGATGCGGAAAGTATGGAAGGGGCAGCAGCGGAAGACAGCACCGTAAGCGTAGTCCATTTCGCTGGTCCCCAAAATACAGAAGAAACCGAAGATACAGAAAATACCACTGACCCCGAAGAGCCCGTTCTGATGGAAGCGGAAACGGAAGAAAAGGATGCGTTTACGGAAAGCGTATCCTTTGAGTCGGACAGCTTTTCCGTATACGGAGTCATCGTGACATCCATTGAAAAGACCGTACTTGCAGGCGACGGACACAACTACAGGATCACGGCGGAATGCGAAATGGGGGCCGGGATTCCTGCGGAAGCAGAACTGTCTGTAGAAGAGATCACCGAAGGCTATTCCATCTACGGGAAGAGCTATGAAGACTATGTGGCATCTACAGAAAGCGCACTGGGGATAGAGGAAGGCCATCCTCAGTATATCCGTCTCTTTGAGATCAGCATCGTCAAAGACGGCGAGAAGCTCCAGCCTGCGGAAGGGAAAGGCGTGGCCGTAAGGATCGAACTGGCGGACAGCAGCAGCGAGAGCCTGAATGTGGTCCACTTCCCGGAAGGATCCGGAGAAGGGGAAGAGGTGGAAAGCAGCACCGAAAGCGGAGAGAACGGATCTGTTGTGGAGTTCCGGGCAGGGAGCTTCAGCGTCTATTCCATCGTGGAAGCACCGGAACCGGTCCACTTTGATCCCTATAATCTTGGCGGCTTAAGTGAAATAGAAGAAAATAATGCTTATCAGCTTTACTACGGCAATAGTAATTATTTTACAGCCACAGTTAATAACAAAGGAGCTCTTACAGAGACCAATAATTCCTCGGCCGCAGCAGACTGGTATTTTGAAAAGGCCGATGAAGAGGGCAGCACCCTCTATATTTATACGATAGTCGGCGGAGCAAAAAAATATATCCATCAAAAAGCAGCCAACAGTAATGAAATCGAGCTTGCAGATGCGGGAACGGCATTTGTACTGACCGAAGCAACGGACAGGGCTGGCACATTTATTTTCAAACACAGCTCAGAAAACCTCTATCTGCAGCATTCCAACGGAGGTCAGGGAATACGGTTCTATACCGACGCAAACAATACCACCAACGCCAGAATATATATAAGAAACGACGTCTCAGCCAATCTTCCCGGTGATCCTTATGATCTGGAGGGACACTCTTTCGGTATTGCCTATAACGATGATTCCACCAGAGCGGCAGCGATGATGGCGGATACAGGGAGCAACCAGAATAGTTTGGGCTCTCTTGATCTGCTCATACGCAATGACGTTCTGGGCGGCAGCGGCAATCTTCTAGTCGCCGAGAACAGCGACATCCAGGAATGGACCTTTGAACACATCGAAAAAGACAGGTACTATATAAAGACGACCGTGGGAGAGACGGAAAAATATCTCCATATCCAGAACGGCAACGTGACGCTGAAAGATGACAGGGATGATGCATCACAGATCCAGGCCATGCCCGGAACGGGCGCCAACACCGGAAAATGGCATTTCACAGCCGGCGGCCACTCGCTGAATTTTACGAATAACAACGACTTTAGCGCTGCAACCGGCAGCGGCGCGACCACCTGGCTGAACCTGGTCGAAAGATCCCCGCTGTCGGATGATGACTTTGTCGAATATACGGCCCGTAAGATCAGCGCCAGCGACGATATCCTAAGTGCGACGGAAAAGGATGATGACGGCCGGATCCTGCTTGATGACGATGGGAACGTGGTCTACAGGGAGAACAAGGCCCAGGTCGTGATCTATACCCGTGTCTGGAATGAAACCACCAAGAAGTATGAGTTTTACGCCGTCGATCACGACGGCTCCCTGATACGCGTCTATGACAGCGGTGATCAGGTCCTCTGGATCGGCAATCAGGTCAACTCCGCTCTCTGGGAGTTCACGGAATACACCAATGCAGACGGTACTCCCAGCTACTACTATGAACTGGAGAACACTGCCTATGCCGGAACATATCTGGCTCCTCAGTCCGACAGCATCATATCCCATCAGACGGTGGGCGTTAACCTGAACGGACGAAGGGAAGGATTTGACTACTCGTCCATCGTTGCCTGGGACAATCCTGCCTATGCATACTCCGGGCTGAAAGTTGAAGAGGCAGAGGACGGTTCCCTCAGGGTCGTTACCTGCCCGCTGGATGAAGCCGCCGACTTCCATTTCGCGGTGATCACCCTTCCTGTTGAGGAGGCGGATGATGTTACCACAGTGGAAACCGTGGACAACGAGGAGTTCGGCATCAGCATCAAGATGATCGACTTTAATAATAAGATCGAAGGCGGCCGTGATTCCGTACAGAAGGAATATCTGGGGCCGGGTACGTTCAATTCAAACCGTCCTTATGTGGCGGATACAGGACTGGTCTCCACCAATCTGGAGGGTGGGTATCCGACAGTTGCAGCCAATACCCCGAAACACGGTCAGAGTCTGTCAGGACTCTTCAGCAACATGACCCCTGCCAATCATCTGTTCATACAAAGCGTCTATAACGAGAGCGGCTATTTCGAATACGACAGCACCCAGAACTTTGCCCATTATGATCAAGAAAACGGCAGGTTTACAGTCTATAACCAGCTGGGCGCCATCGGAACCAATACGGGAGGCACCAGGGCTCATGGCCAGTTCATGCCTTACAACGATATCAGTGCCCAGGCCGGCTATGCCCACGATACGTCCGGAAATATCATCCGAAACCAGTATAATATCCGGGCCCAGGAACTTCCTGACACGGATCCGAGAAAGGGCGAGCCCCTGTATTCGATCCCTCAGAACGATGCCGACTATTACTTCGGCATGGAGCTTTCCGCCGTATTTACCCAGACGCCCGACGGTGTGGACAACTGGGGACACGACATTATCTTTGAATTCACCGGTGACGACGACTTCTGGTTCTACGTGGACGGAGAGCTGGTGCTGGATCTGGGCGGCGTTCACAGCGCCATACCGGGTTCCGTAAACTTCAGAACAGGCGAAGTGAACTGCAACGGCACCGTAACATCGCTGTACGAAGTTTTTAAGAGCAATTACCGGGCACGGGGGAAGGATGAATCCCTGGTGGACAATCTCTTCGTGACCAAGACCGTGAACGGGAAGACCGTCCATGTCTTCAATGACTACACCACCCATGAGATGAAGATGTTCTACATGGAACGGGGCGCGGGCGCATCCAACCTGAAGATGCGTTTCAACCTGGCTTCCGTAAAGCCCGGAACGGTGGAACTGTCCAAAAAGCTTAAAGGAGTCGATAATGCGTCCAACAAGCTGATCCAGTACCCTTATCAGATCTGGTATCAGACTGCTGAATATCAGCAGAATGAGGATGGCACCTACGTACTTGACGAAAACGGTCAACGTATTATAACCAGCTATAACAAAGCTCAGCTCCTGAAACAGCTCCCTCCGAACACGAATCTGACCGGAAAGGTATATGCGGTCTATAAGGGAACAAAGAAGCTGATCCCCTACAGAGATACCATGACGATCGGAGGAATCGAATACGAAAACATCTTTCTCCTGAAAGCCGGCGATACCGCAGTTATCAACTTCCCCGAGAATACCTACCGGTATAAACTGGTGGAATGCGGCGTGGATACCGCAGTTTACGAGCATGTCTACATAAACGGCGACGAGAGCGGAAATGAGATCTTCGGAAAACCCTACCATAATGAAGACGGGTGGGACTCTGTAAATAATACGGAAACGCTGCCCACATCTACCACGACCTATGAAGGGACCACCAGATCGGATTTCGGCATCACCTATTATTCCACAGAGGGACGACCCAGGGTTGAATACACCAACGAGGTCTTTCCGGAGGTCATGCGCACATTATGCTTCGAGAAGGTGCTTTACGATTCGGAAGGTCATAAAATTACTGACCCGCAGGTCCTGCAGAACAAAGCCGCATTTTCCTTCAGGCTATATCTGGGCAATGAGTTTGCGGAGCAGGAGAATCTCCTTCCGGCAGATATGTACACTTATTATGTCAAAGGACCGGATGGCAGCTACTGCAAGTGGGACAGGGCAAACAGTAAATTTGTATCCCTGGGCGCCGGTGTTGATACATTTGAGGAATTTAAAAACTTAAGCGAAGCCGAGCAGAGGGCGGGAACCTTTACCACGTCCTTGTACGGCTCCATCACCAACATCCCCGCCGGCTATACCGTGGAGGTGCGGGATCTGATCGTCGGAACCAAATATAAGGTAGAAGAGCCCGACAGGGAGCTTCCCAAGGGCTATACACGCAGAGACAGCGACGGCTATGTCCGCACGGATCTGGCCGAAGGAAATGTAGTCTATTATACCGAAGGGGGTACTTACGGACGGCATCCCGAGACGGGCAATACGGTCACGGCGGAGCCTATCAGCGATACCATCGCTTCCAAGACAGAATCACCGAAGATCGAAGTCCGAAACCAGGAGGGCTGGGGCCTGACGGCCCAGAAGGAATGGACGGATAAGGACTTTATCGTCCACGATCCCATCTATATGGCGGTCTATCTGGACAACGGACACGGACAGCCCGGAGACCTGGTGGAGGGAAGCGTCCGCAGGCTGGATACCGGGGGAGAGGAGATCTACTGGTTCTTCCCGGATCTGAAGATTAATGACGTGCCCCACAGCTTCAGTGAGTTCATTGTCAGGGAAGTGGAGCTGGAGGGGACGCCTTCCGCGGATCCCCAGACCGGGGCCGTAACAGGCTATACCGGCATTACGATCAAAGAAAAGGGGCAGAGCATCAGCGTCCGCGGAAGGACGGCCTCAGGCAGTGTACGGTTGGAAAACTATACCGTAGACTATATTCCGGGTCAGTCCACCGGACAGAACGAGAATATCCGGACCGATACCGTAAAGAACTCCAGGCCCGGCCTGCAGATCTATAAGACGGACTGGAGCGGTAGCAGTTACCTGTCCGGGGCGGTATTTACGCTGAAGGACTCGGAAGGCCACGATGTGGGACACGCTAACTATACGTCGGACGCATCAGGCCTTGTGACCACGGCCTATCTGAATGAGGGAACATTTACCTTAAGTGAGATCAGAACGCCCACGGGATATGCGGCCCTGGATGAACCGATCACCATCACAGTTTCGTCGCAGCAGCCGCCAAGCTATGACCTGACGGTGCCTGCAGGAAGCACTACCTACTATATCAGTCTGAGCGGACCGGAAGGCTTTTATACCTCCGTGCCGGCAGCTGGATCTTCCATGGCCCGCATTAATGTGAAGAACCGCACCGTCCAGGACCTGAAGGTCGTGAAGGTGGGTAATGACGGCGGCACAAGAATTCCCCTTGAGGGCGTTCACTTTGCCCTGTACGCACAGGTAAAAGACAATGAAGGAAACGTGAGGCCGGCTTACAGTCCGGAGACAGGCTACGAAGACCTCGTGACAGGGGACGACGGCCTTCTTTCCGGGATCAACATGAGCCTGGGGGCAGGGACCTACTACCTGAGAGAGAAGGCAGCTCCCAGCGGCTACAAGAATCTTTCGGAGGATCTGTGCTTTACCATCGGTCAGGACGGAACCGTAACGATCCATAACGCGGGATATTCCGACTGGCTGACCAGGGACACTTCTGTTCTGGGCACCGTAGCCTATCAGATCAGTATTGTAAATACACCTCTTGGCATTACGCTCAGAAAGACAGACGAAGGGGAAAATCCCATCTCCGGAGCGAAGTTTGTACTGAGCATGAAGAACAGCAACGGAGGCTTTGAAAGCGTCACAGGATACGGGGCCGGAGAAGAAGGCCTTGTGGATCTGACAGGCAAAACGGAAATGACCTTTACCGGTCTGCCCGGCGGCATCTATCTGCTTACGGAGACCGATCCCCCTGCAGGCTGCGTTATTATGACCAGGGATATCTACTTCAAGGTGGAAAACGGAGCTGTGACCCTGACCGATGCGGCGGGAGATGCCAAAACTTATCCGGGCATTTCTCTCGAGAACAATAACACTACCATAGTCGTGCAGAACCCTCACGGGGGCATGCTGCCTTCTACCGGCGGCCCGGGAACAGGACTCTTTACGATCCTGGGATCACTGCTGACTGCTGGAGCGGGGTGGATGCTCTGGAGAAGACGAAAACTGATTTAACATGACGAATGAAAAGGCCGGTCCGCTTTGGCGGGCCGGTTTTTCTGCCTTGACAGGTCCTTTGGCCTGCTCTAAGGTACTTGTATGTTCTGCCTTTTTGATCAGCTGTGCTGTGTGGTCCTGCAGGATGGGGGAGAGGAGATCCATGTCCACAGAGAATAAACAAAGAAACATCCCGGCAGTGGGAAACATCGGAGCGGGGCTGTTCGAGATCTTTATGCCGGGTCTTATATTTGCGGCCCTCTATATCCTTCTGCAGTCAGGCTTCGGTCTGGTATGCAGCCATCTTTCAGCGTCCGGCCCAGCTCCTCTTAAAGCCTTTGTCCTTAATAAGCCGGGACTTATCCTTGCGGCAGAGATCGTTCTTCCCATGGCAGCAGCTCTTCTTGCCGTCTTTCCCGAAGGAAAGAGGCGGCTTGAGGCTTTCTGGAAAAGGAAAGTCTCCGGGGCCGAAGAGAGGGGCGGGGAGAGAGAGGCGCTTCTTCTGGTCCTTCTTGCTGCCGCAGCATGTGCCTTCTGCATCTTCGGCAATGCATGGATCCAGGCCATGGGACTGAATTCGGATTCCGTATCTGCCATGCAGCCCATCTACAATGAGATCCCCTTTCCCTTTCTTCTTCTGCTCTTTGCAGGATTTACTCCTTTCGCGGAGGAGTTCGTTTTCCGGGGCCTTGTCTATACAGGACTTCGGAGAAGGTTTCCGCCTCTTTTGTCCGTCTTTTTGTCGGCGGTTTGTTTCGGTCTTTATCACGGGGAGCTGATCCAGGGGATTTATGCCTTCTGCATGGGACTGATCCTGGGCCTTTCCATGGAGCACTCGGGAGACATCCGGATGCCCTGGCTCCTCCACGGCCTGGCCAACGGACTGCCCCTCTGCCTATCTTTTTTCGGCCTGTGGGAGCCTTTGGCCGGCCCTGCGGGAAGGGCCGGCGCTCTGGTCTGCCTTCTGATTTCTGCAGGGCTCTACGGGGCGTTTTCGGCCCGGAGAGGGGAAAGAAAATAAAAGTATTTGAGCAGATATGTCCCGGGATATTCCTTCCCGGGCTTGTCTGTTCTACCTTTTCTATGGATCGGTCGTCATTCGTTTGCGTCCGGTGAAAGCCGTAAGAATTTCTAAGATTTACAAAAGATGTGGCCACGACGCAGGCCAGATGGTAGAATATCCTCTGTTATTTTTTGTCACAGGAGATGAGGTACGTTTGAACAATAGATATGATCATGCGGATGCGCCGTCACAGGCATCCGCAGCCAGAGGGGCGAGAGCAGCGCGGAAATCCAGAGTCACCGTCTACAGAGGGAGAATATCTCTCTGGGACAATCTGAAGTTCATGGCCATCGTTCTGGTGGTAGTGGGCCACTTTGCCGACTATCTTACGGAAACTTCCATGGTCAGCCGCAGCATAAGACTTTTTATCTACGCCTTCCATATGCCCCTCTTTTTCTTTATATCCGGACTTTTCCACAGAGACAGAGAGGTCACAAGGCGCTGTACCTTCCTGGTCCTCTCGGGATTTCTCCTGAAAATGGTCTTTGCCTCTCTTCCCCTGCTCAGGGGAAGAGAGCCTTCCTTTGAACTGACAGGGGGAGGCGGCATTCCCTGGTTCCTTTTTGTTCTGGCCGCTTTTACGGCCCTGACCTATATCCTGAGAGAGCAGAACCTGAAGCTGATCCTGTTCTGCTCCTTTATTCTGGGGATGGCAGTGGGATATGACAGGAGTGTGGGAGACGCCTTTTACCTGTCAAGGACTCTGGTCTTTTATCCCTTTTATCTGATGGGGAGGACCCTGGCCCAGCCGGGGGCTACGGAACTGAGAAAGAAGAACCGGTGGATCACGATATTTGCCCTGGTCTTTCTCTTTGCCTGGGGCTATTTATGCTACCGCTTCCCGGACCAGCTTTCCTTCCTGCAGGATCTGTTCTCCGGAAAGATGCCTTATGCGGAGATCTTTGAGGGCTATGACAGGATCAACGTCCTCTGCGGTTCCATTTACAGGGCGGGCTTCTATCTGCTGGCCTTCCTCCTGATCTGGTCCTTCATTTTCATTACCCCCTACTACCGGATCAAGGCCCTGACCTACCTGGGCTCCCATACCATCAACGTATACTTCTGGCACGGCATCATCATGAAGGTGGTCAACAGGTACCTTCCCTATAAGCAGATGGTGGATACGGGCCTGCCGGAGTGGGTCATCATTCTGGCCATTCCCCTGGCCCTGTCCGTGATCCTTTCCCTGGGGATCTTTGACTTCCCCCTGCATTATCTGAAGCAGGCAGTCTATAAGAAGGAATGACATCAGAGCAGGCTTTGGAGCCGGAAGAAGAAGGGAAAGCCTGCACTGGTGTAAAACATCGGAAACAGTATATCCGATCAAAAAGAAATACAGACAGGCCCCCGCATGTGCTCCTATTTGCAGCACGCGGGGGCCTGTTCATGTCCGGGCTAAAACCCAGGAAAACATTGAAGCAGGTCAGGAGCGTTTTACCTGGAGGGATGGATTTCTGCCGGCAGGGGGGTGGACAGATGAAATTCAGCTTCAGCCCCCGCCGTCTCAACTCTCAGTTTAATACGGTCTCCTGCCATTGAGAACAGACCGGAAATGACAGTATAATTATTTCCTGCCCGGTTCACAAACAGCATACAGCACTGAAGGAGACGATATGAAAACAATAACAAAGATGATCCATATCAACGACGGCAACTACAAAACGGTCCACAACGGCAACAGACTGTTTGTAGAAACATCACCGAGAACAGAACGTATCATTTCCGCTTTCCTGACAGACGGCTGGGTTCTTCACAGCAGGGTCTTCAACGTAACACCGTCCACGACCCCCGATCGCATCAGCTTCTACTTATCCGGCTGGGATTTCCTTTTTACCAAGGAGATTCCCGATGATGCGGAGGATGAATCGGATATGCTTTTAAAAGAAGCTGTCCTGGAAGCTCTGGAGATGGAGGAGGAAGAGTCTTTCGAAGAAGAAATGGATTGGGAAGAAGATCCTGACTCCCTCCCGGACACATAAACATAAGGAAGCGTACAAAATCCGCAGCATGATGCATACTGCGTTCGGGCAGGAAGAGGAAGGAGCAGGAATGCCCCTTCCTCTTCCTGGTTTCCCGGTTTTCCATACTTTACGCGGACCGAAATCATTATTTCCCCGGCTCTTTTTCCGTTTCACTTCTTTATTTCATATCCTTGCCAGCAGGACGGCCCGTATTTCCTTTTCTCCCGGATAATAGACCATAAATCTTTCCCTGCCGTCTGACTTCATATCAATATAGAGATTCATGCGGTAATGATCTGCAGTGGCTGCTGCCTGCATAAAGGGGATGCTTCCTATCTGGAATACTCTGCCCGGCGCCAGATGCCTTGCATTGAGTTCCTGAATGTAGGCACAGGCTTCCTTTGTATTTGTAAATACAAAGAGTACATCGTTTTCGCACAGGATGTGATCTTTCGCTTTCAGCCGGCTGTCAGGACTTACCGGTTCCATGCAGATCACATTCCGGGCGTACAGGATATCCTTGATCACGGTCCAGTCCGACTCTTTTCTGTGGCTTTTTCCGAGCTTTATCTTAATTATCGAAAGCTCTCCGGGGGATATCAGGTTATGCTCCCTGGCATTTATCCCGTAAGTATCATCATCTGTAAAACCCATTTTTAGTATCCCTCTTTCTGTTTTGTTTTATTCAGGCCTGAGGAAGGAGAGATGCTTTCCGCTCCCTCTTATAGTGAAGGAAGCAGCATTGAAAGGCTTCCGCCTCCCCGGTCGGCTTTCGGGCAGTGAAAAACAATTGGGCTGAAATATTATAACAGCGGATGAAGGTTTTAAGTCAGGGCGAGCCTGACGGGACCTGTCATCCGCTGCTTTTCTTTTCGGGTGCGCGGCCCTTTATTCTTCCAGCTGCCCTGCGGCATCCCAGATCATCTCTTCCGTCAGATCATCGTGGAAGATGAGATCATTCACCACCAGGGTGCACAGGTTTTCCCGGTCCGGCGCTCCGGTCACTCCCGAGACCGAAATGGCGGTGGGCTGACTGTAGACATAGGCCCGGACAGTAATCTGCTTTATTCCGGCCGTGGAAATGCTGAAATGCGTTCCGGTGTCCTTTTTTCCGCTCTCCGGCCGGTAAATGCGTCCGCTGTCGTAAAGAAGGATATCGTCCCCGTAAATCTCAAGGCGTCCGTCTGCGTCCAGATACTTGCCGGCATAGATGGTGCCTTCCAGGGTCTGGTAGATTCCTCCCGGGTCCGCTGTGGCCGTAACAGTCTCAGGAGGAGTGCTTTCCGTAAACTTGCTGAAGACCAGGCAGTTGTCCAGGCGGCTTCCGTCGGGCATGTTGAAGTGGTCCCGCAGCATGTTTTCCTGCACATGGTGGGGCAGATCCCTGAAAGAGATCTCTTTATAGGATGCGTAGCAGTTTTCCACAGCCAGGAGCCTTTTGCTTTCGGGGTGCTGGGTAAGGCCCTGCCGGATGATTTTCCGGGCCTGATCTGCCGATCCTGCGCGGAAGGCAGCCCAGGAGGAGGCAATGATCAGATCCTCTTCCTGGCGGCCGCTGAATCCCTCGTGAATGCTGCGGAGGGTATCGCTGTCGCAGAAAGTAAGGGCCCGGGCCAGAAGGGCCTCCGCCTGATCATAGCTGCCCGCTTCCGCCAGGTCCTCTGCCTCTTCCAGGATCAGGCTCTCGTATTTTCTGGCAGTTTCCTCTCTGGTCCACTGCAGGGTCTGGTCTTCGCCCAGGGAAGAAAGGTATCTGTCCAGAGTGGTCAGGGCTTTTTCACAGTCTTCTTTTGTTTCCGGTGAGGAGATATCCTCCGTCAGTTTGTCATAGCAGTCATAGCGGATATCCTCCGCGGTGGATATGACCAGAGAGTCTCCAAAAATCTGTCTGAGGGATATAATGGCGTCCACATACCGGCCTTCTTCGTACAGGGCTTTTGCATCGGCGCAAATATCCAGATCTTTCAGGCAGAAGGTGAGCTGGTCTGTATAGAGAGCGGCCTTGCCGGAAAGCCGGCTGTCGGATATGGATTTGAAGGCGGTCAGCTTTATAAGGGACCTGGAGGCGTTCTTTTCATAGGGCTCTGCCTGGACATAGAGGGCGTCGATCTGCTGCTCTGCCAGGCGGGAGATCTCCTTCTGACCGGGCAGGCACCAGGGGGAAGTCATGTTGTAGAGGAAGACTTCTGCTCCGTACTGACCGGAGGCATAAAGGGTATGCATGAGACCCGGACGGGCGACCAGGCAGAAAAAGAAGTAGAATATGACGATGACAGCGGGGATGGCGGCTCTCCGGAAGGTCTTCCGGTTCTTTTCCGCCAGCTCCTTCAGCTTTTCCACGGCCGCCAGGGCCCCGGCATAAAAGGCTTTCCAGTCAACCGGCTCCCGGCTTTCCTTTTCGGAAGGCGCTTCTTTTTGTCCGTCCGGCCAGACCATGCCGCCCTGGCCGTCCGAAACAGGACGGGTGAGCTTTCTGTTTACCGCTGTCTTTGCCACCGCTTCCCTGACGGGACTGAAAAAGACCCGGCGCTTTCCGGAGGAGCTTCGTACGATGCGGACATAAAGGACCAGGCCGTTATCCAGGGAATAGGGGATATCCAGGCTTTTTAAGTAGGAACTGACTTTATCGTGGGAGGAGAGGAGAATCTGTCTGCCGTCCGGTGAAACAAAGACAGGTTCGAAATCATAATCCGGAAGATTATCCTTCTGCACGTCTTCGATCTGTTCCCGGCTCATGAAAAGCTCCATTTTTCCCGGATGCCTGGTGCACCATATGCGGATATTTGTGATCACGGACTGGTGGATGGCCAGAGACGTGGATATGTTCTCGTCACTTCTGAAATCGTACAGGGTACAACGGACCCGTTCAAGGCTCATGGGACCTCTCCTCCTTGAATAACTGACAGCTTCCGGTCCTGCTGAGGGCAGGACCGGATAACAGTATAACATATATGAAAAGCCGGTGTCCCATAATTTGCCTGAAGGAACTGTCGGAAACTGTGTATTTCTGCGGTTTTTACGGCATGGCCCATTTCCTGTCGGGGAAGCCTGCCTTCAGGGCCGGCTCTCTGCAAAGGGCGGACCTGTACCGGGACCGGGGTATGCACAAAGAGAGCTTCCTTGGGAGATCCTGCCTGCTTCGGAGGGAAGCATCCCCTGCATTATCTGCCTGGGCGTGGAGAAATGAAGAACAGGCCGCATTAAAGAATCGTTTTGCGTACGCCAACGGGAAGGAAGGCCGGACCGGGGAAGGGCCAAAAGCGGAAAGCGGAAGAATGTAAGAGGAAAGAGAAGAGAGAAGCAGCGCCGCCTGGGGATGGAAGGACCTGCGCGGCAGAAAGCAGCCTGGAAAAATACCAGGGAGCAGAGTTTGAGGAAGCCTATGGCTTTTCAGGGAGAAGAGCAAAGGGACCTGGAAGGCAGGGGAAGGAAACCGGGCGCAGGAGAGCCTGTGCCGTGTATTCCTGTTTTTGGGTTCTCTGAAAGAAAAAGTGAATGAGGTGTAAAAGTAGCATATAATAGGCATTAGCGCGGCTAATATGAGTTAAACTACGAAGAAATCATAACACAAATGTTAATATATGAAACATTTGAGAAACATTTAACTTTGGCGGCCAAATTTTCCTGTCGCGGCGGCTTACGAGCTGCAGTCAGAGGGGAAAGGGGGTAAAATGCTGTTTTTAGCAAACAAATATACGAATATTCAAAGAGATGGCCCGCTTAAGCCCTGTCTTCCGGCACAAATATATGATTTCGGCTCCATATGTGCATGTTCGTCCGCCGGCAAATATGTTTATTAAGCATGAAAGCTGGGAAAAGAGCCGGTGACCAGTAAAATATTTCGGAAATATGGCGAAATTCTAAAATAATATTTACTTTTCCTAAGGATATGGTATATAGTCAAAAAGAATACGCTGATAGAAGGATTGAGGAAGCATGAAGAATATTGTAGCTTCTATCTTATTGATTCTGGCTCTGATCCAGTCTCTTTACCTTTACAGGTCGGGAGAGAGGTATCAGGATTCCCTTGTTCAGGAACCGATGACAGCTTCAAGTTTACATACAGAAGGGGAAGAAACAGCAGAAGAAGATAAAACAGAAAAGGTAGAAGACGAGGCGGCCGAGGACGCAGAAGAAGAAAAGGCGGCCGAAGAAGAGAAAGAACCTGAGAAAACCGAAGAGAAAGAGAAGGAGAAGAAAGAGGAAGCCCAGGAAGAGAAACATCCCTCCAGGGAAGAAGACCTGAAGGCGCTGCAGGAGGTGCTGGAAGAGAAGATCTCCGGCATCAGCGGTGAGTGGGCTTTGCATGTGACCTATCTTCCCACAGGAGAAGGGTTCGATATTGGCAGCTCTTCCATGACCGCAGCCAGTCTGATCAAGCTCTATATTGCGGGAGCCTATCTGGAAGCGGTGGAAAAAGGAAATATGGAAGACCTCTACGACGCCGCTTTCACAAATATGATCAGTCTAAGCGACAACGACGCGGCCAACAAACTGATCAATCTCCTTGGCATGGATTATATCAATGACTTTATAAAAAACCACGGCTTTGAAGACACCAGGCTCAACCGTCTTATGCTGGCAGACAACGGTCTGGAAAATTATACCTCTGTAAATGACTGCGCCGGGGTGCTGGAGCAGATCTACGCCGGAACATTTGTCAGTGAAGAAGCCTCCGCAAGGATCCTTTCCGCCATGAAGAATCAGAGGGTCGTGACAAAGATCCCTGCCGGCCTTCCGGAAGGAGTCGAAAGTGCCAACAAGACCGGAGAATTATTGAATGTACAGAACGATACGGCCATCGTTTTTGCTCCGGGAGGCGACTATGTTTTCTGTGTTATGTCTCAGAAAGTAGCTCCGGGCAATGCCGAGACGCAGATCGTGGATATGTCGAAGACCATCTATGAGGCTCTCGGGAAAGCTGAAAATATGTCTGATAATAATAAGGAAGAAAAGCAGAAGAAAAAGGCTGATCAGGGATAAAAGCCGGACAGGAAATAATAAGTAAAAGAAGTAACTGAAGAAAGAAGACGGGACGGAACCGGACGAAAAACAGAAGGAAACCGGCTGCAGGAACGGAAAGGGACCGGAAGAAAGGCCTGGAATTCAAACACTGGCGGAGTTTCCTGGAGAAATGAGGAAATAAGTCATTTTCACCAAGAGACGGCAGGGAATTCATTTTTACTTTTACTTTACAGTTAATGACAAATACAAGGCCATCTTGTAATATTATTAGATGAGCTGTATCCTGAGAAGGATACAGAGGGCAGCATTTGGACAGACGTGGAAGAAAACCGGAGGAGAAAGTGGGAACGCAGAATCTGAAAGACGATGATGAAATAGTAATTGACTTATGGCAGATCGTATATGTGCTCTGGAAGCATGCTGTGTGGATCCTGCTGGTGGCAGTTCTCTGTGCCGATATCGGCTTTGCGACGGCGGCTTTTGTAATCCATCCCACCTATTCTGCCAGTGCGGACATGATTGTCAACAATAAGCAGAATGCGGCGACCCAGACAGGAGACGTTACTACATCGGACCTTTCGGCCTCCTCCACACTGGTCAGCACATATTCGGTCATTCTGAAGAGCCATACTGTTTTGGGACGGGTCATTGAACAGCTTGATCTTCCCTACAGCTATGATCAGCTGGCAGGAATGATATCCGTTTCCACGGTCAACAATACCCAGGTCATGCGGATCACTGTAAGGTGCGGAGATTCAAAGACCGCTCTTGAAATCGTAGCGAAGCTGGTCGAAATAGCGCCCGGCGTGATCGTAGACAAGGCAGAGGTCGGTTCTGTCAAAACAGTAGACGAGCCTTGGACCAGCGGGAAAATCGTTGCGCCCAGCAAGAAAAAGTATGCCCTGGCCGGATTTGCGGCAGGCTTTATGCTGATGTGTGCGATATTTATCCTTAAGGAGCTTCTGAACAACACCTATAAGACGGAAGCGGATGTCACCAAGGATCTGGGGCTTCCTGTCCTGGGCGTCATCCCGCTGGAAGAAGGCGGCGTCGTCGGCAGAAGCAGAAAATAGGATCCGGAAATGACCGGGAGAAATGTTCCGGCCCTAAATATCCGGACTCTTAAAATGGGTAGGACCCGGAACAGAGCAGCAGGGAAAGACAGAATATAAAAACGGTATAGGTTCCGTTTCAGACAGATTTAGGGAGCATATAAATGGCATTGTTTGGAAAGAAGAAGACCAGAACTGCAGACGGCCGCAAAGTAGACAGAGAGTTGAGGATCATTTCCGATTCCACATCCTTCGGCTTCCGTGAAGCCTACAGGGCGCTTAGGACGAATTTGAATTATGTAATGGAATCCGGCAAGATCGGACATGTGATCATGGTCACCAGCAGTGTGCCTGCTGAGGCCAAATCCAATATCGCGGCCAACATCTGTGTATCCATGGCTCTGGAAAAGAAAAAGGTCCTGCTTGTGGACTGTGACCTTCGTAAGGGAACCCTGCACAGGTATCTTGGAATCTCCAGAAGGCAGTCGGGTCTTGTGGAATACTTAAGCGGCATCGAAAAAGACTGGCATAAATGTATCGTTCATCTGGATGAATATGCCATTGACTTTATGCCTTCCGGCATGATCGTGGACAACTCCACGGAGCTTCTTGCGGATCCTGCCACAGGAAGACTCTTCAATGAACTGGCGGCAGACTACGACATGGTTATCTGTGATACGCCGCCTGTCAATGCGGTGGCTGATACATCCGTCCTGTCCAGGTATACAGACGGAGCTATCCTTGTGGTGAGCCACAATGCTGTCACAAAGGACAACGTCAGAGCGGCCAAGGCTCAGCTGGAAGCCAGCAATACAAATATCCTGGGAGTAGTGCTGTCCATGTTTGATGCTACCAAGACCGGCACGGACAACACCAAGCAGTATTCCTACTATAACTATAACTACAGCGGCGGCTACGGATATACAGGCGACGAGAAAAAGGATAAAGAATAACCATTAAAAGCGGGTTCTGCTTCTGTATGCGGAACCCGTTTTAATAAAAGAAGGTATGAAGACTGACTCATACCCGCCTTTTTTGTAGAGACAAAGTTCTGAACTGCTGACAGCAGATTTCAGATATGATTGAGAAAGATAATAAATAAGAAGCTTAAGTCATGATACTGTTAAGAGATCGGCTGGAGATGGGATGCTTTTTATATATTATTAATGCACTCACGAAGCAGACAACAGTATTGGATAAAGGTGACGGTAATGGACTCATCAATAAACTGGTATGTGGTTCGAAGGACAATTCTGTGTATAGCAGATGCAATCGGTATTGCTCTGGCTTTTTATATTGCCTTGCTTGCCCGGTTTGATTTTTCTCCGGGAAATGTGCCTCAGGTGTATATAGAAGCAACATCCCGGTTTGTTCCCATTGCGGTAGTAATATCCATGATCGTATATTACTTCCTTCGCCTCTATCACAGCATATGGCGGTACGCCAGCATTAACGAGGTATATCGGATCTTTACCGCCTATATCATCCTGGGCCTGACTTTCATAGTGCTGGAATTTATTCCGGCCATCAGGATTCCCCGGGGCGTTCTGTTTATCGGTTACTTTATCAGTTTCTTCTTCTGTACGGCGGTACGGTTTGGGTATCGCATTGCGAGAACTCTGTATATCAGGTATTCCCGGAAATATGATAAAGCCCCTGAAAAAGTGCTTCTGATCGGAGCAGGTTTTGCTGCCCGGGAGGTGCTGAAGGATCTGAAGGGTAAAAAGGAATTCCGGGTAAGGACCATAGTGGATGACAATCCTACCACCCATGGAAGGTATCTGGAAGGGGTCCGGATTGAAGGCGACAGGAATGATATCAAAGAACTTGTAGACAAGTATGAAATTGATCTGATCGTATTTGCCATTCCTTCTGCGTCTGTCCAGGACCGTAAGGAAATCCTGGACATTTGCAGAGAGACGGGAAAGCGTATTCAGTCCGTGCCCGGACTGGTGCAGATCATCACCGGCGAGGTAAATACCACAAGACTTCGTGACGTCAGTACGGATGAGCTTCTGGAAAGAGATGAGATCAGAGTCAATACGAGCGAAATCATGGAAGCCATTCAGGGAAAAGTCATCATGGTCACCGGAGGCGGAGGGTCCATTGGGTCGGAGCTTTGCAGGCAGATTGCAGCGGCTGGCCCGAAGCAGCTGATCATCTTTGATATCTATGAGAACAATGCATACGATTTGCAGATGGAACTGCAGAGGAAGTATCCGGATCTGAATCTGGTGACTCTGATTGGATCTGTCCGGAACACCAACCGGGTAAACAGCGTATTGAAGCAGTATCATCCGGATGTGATCTACCATGCGGCGGCCCATAAGCATGTGCCGCTTATGGAGACCAGCCCGGATGAAGCGGTAAAGAACAATGTCATGGGCACCTACAAGCTGGCCACGGCAGCTGCCAGGGCAGGGGTAAAGAGATTTCTTCTGATTTCCACAGATAAGGCGGTCAACCCCACAAGTCTTATGGGGGCCACCAAGCGGATCTGTGAAATGATTATCCAGATGATGGCCAGAGATTATCCGGACACCGTATTTATGGCAGTACGGTTCGGAAATGTCCTGGGATCCAACGGAAGCGTGGTCCCTCTCTTTAAAAAACAGATCGAGGCCGGCGGTCCTGTGACTGTCACGGATCCGAATATCATCCGTTATTTCATGACGATTCCGGAAGCGGTGTCTCTTGTTCTTCAGGCCAGTTATTTCGCCAAAGGCGGAGAGATCTTCGTCCTGGATATGGGCAAGCCGGTCCGTATCGACGACATGGCAAGGAACCTCATCCGCTTGTCGGGATACAAACCGGATGAGGATATCAAAATCGTATATACAGGCCTACGTCCGGGAGAAAAGCTTTATGAAGAGCTCCTTATGGACGAGGAGGGTATGACCAAAACGGAAAATGATCTGATCTATATCGGGCATCCGATCAAGATGGATGAAGACTTATTCAGACAGCAGCTGCAGCGTCTGGACGAAGCAAGCCGGAATGAAACGGCAGCTGACGATATGAAGAGGATCGTTGCAGAAGTAGTGACCACCTATCATCCGGATCTTGCGGACAGCATAAAAACCGGCGCATAAAGCAGCTGGTCCGGATTCGGAATAATAAAGCTTTGACCGGTATCAGGGAAATTCCTTCTTCTGGTGAAGATATACAGGGCCCTGGTGCGCAATTTAAAAGAATATTTTAGACAACAAAAAACAGAACGACAGCTGTCCCTTCAAAAGAAACTGTCACCCTGCGTCTTGTTTTTGTGTCTGAAGCTGTGATGCCTGGATAATAACGGCTGACAGAAGACTGTCTGCCGGTTTACAGGTGTTCTGCTTTCAATCAAATAATTGCAGCCATGGGCCGATCCGAAGCCAGTAAGGATGGGCCTGCATTTTGTGTTGTTTTATTATTGTCTGAATCATGTTTTCCTTCAAGAGGAAAGCAGGACTGTCTTTGCTTATGTGCCAAATGAGGCAAACCTGCGTAACAAAATAAAACTTAAACGTGGCCCTTATGAGGCTAATTATTACGCTGAAAGCGACAGGGGCCAAACGTTTTCCGCCACAAAATGTATGTCTAATATTGTATGCATTTCTTTTCTCGGCATCCAGCGGCATTGGAAGGGTAAGAAATATAAATTGATAGACCGATTCAGGACACGGCCATGGAAGTACCCGGGGCGGGATATATTTATAAGCCTCAAAAGAGAAAGTATCTAACAACGTTTGCAGTAATCAGTGAAGTCTGACACAGGATCAGCAGTTCACAGTTGGCGGTCTGGACTATAGAAGGGCTGAAATGTGTGTAATCACAGATCTGAACTGCATAAGGAACCAGGTAAAAGACTATACAGGTAACTGGTTCGTGAAAGAAAAAAGCCAGGTACAGCACACAGCAGGGCATCGGTAATAGAAAAAAGAAGCAGGACGATGCTGCATAAGACCATTGAGGAGTAGCAATGATACATGACTTTTTAAATGATGACAGGTTTAAAGGTATCGAAAAGTTTGACCAGAAAATATGGCTGGCATCTCCGACCATGCACGGCGATGAGCAGTACTGGGTAGATGAAGCGATCCGGACAAACTGGGTTTCTACTGTCGGTGCGAATATCGACACCGTTGAAAAAGAGATAGCAGACTATTTGGGCTGTGGCTATGCCGTAGGTCTAAGCTGCGGTACGGCGGCACTGCATCTGGCTACGAAGCTGGCCGGTGAAAAACTGTATGGTCAGGCGAAACCGAACCAGGGAACTCTCCAGGGGTACAAAGTCTTCTGCTCCGATATGACATTTGACGCTTCTATTAATCCGGTAGCTTACGAAGACGGGGAGGCTGTTTTTATCGATACGGAGCCTGATACTTGGAATATGGACCCCGCAGCTCTGAAGAAAGCTTTTGAAATTTACCCGGATGTCCGCTTAGTAGTTGTCGCTCACCTCTATGGTACTCCCGGAAAGATGGAGGAGATCATAGACATCTGCCGAAGGCATGACGCACTGATCGTTGAGGATGCTGCAGAGAGCCTGGGAGCGAAATGCAGGATAAAGGGAGAATGGGTTGAAACAGGAACCCTTGGTGATTATAACGCCATCAGCTTTAACGGCAATAAGATCATAACCGGTTCATCCGGAGGTCTGTTCCTGACCAATTCAAAAGAAGACGCCGACAAGGTCCGGAAGTGGTCCACACAGAGCAGAGAAGCAGCACCTTGGTATCAGCATGAGGAAATTGGTTATAACTACCGGATGTCCAATATCATTGCCGGAGTGGTTAGAGGACAGATCCCGTACCTGGATGAACACATTCAGCAGAAGAAAGCGATTTACGAGAGATATAAGGAAGGGCTGGCTGACCTGCCTGTGTCCATGAATCCCATCGACTTTGAGAATAGCACGCCTAACTACTGGCTCTCCTGTCTGCTCATAGATGAGAATGCTATGGCGGGACATATCAGAGGAGAGCAGGAAGAACTGTGGCTTCATGAGAACGGAAAGAGTTCTCCCGGTGAAATATTAGCTGCCATCTCTGCTTTCGGAGCAGAAGGCCGTCCGATCTGGAAGCCCATGCATATGCAGCCGTTATACCGGACCAATCCGTTTGTTACGGCTTCCGGAAACGGCCGGGGACGCACAAATGCTTATATTTCGGGCACTTTCGAGGATGTTGGAGCTGATATTTTCCGTCGTGGGCTCTGTTTGCCGAGTGATAATAAGATGACTGAAGAACAGCAGGATCGGATTATTGAGATCATTCACAGGTGTTTCCTGTGATGTCGGCTGAATGTGAATGAGGGTTGTAGATAGGAAGAGGTCGTATCTGCTGGACCGCAATCAGGTATGTAAATATGAGAACGTCATGTCGATTGGACCTCAATTAGGTTCGTAGACACGCATTTGCTGGGCCTCAATCAGGTATCACAGAGATAATTCAGCATCTGCCGGGCATGCTTTAGGCAGCCATATCTGCGTCTGCTGGATATGCATTAGGCAGCCACATTGGGTGCAATTTTGACCGAAAGTTATCGAGTGGAAATTATGACCGCAAATGCTGTAATTCGGAGCGATAGCAGCGGGCTCCTGTGTGGGTAACAGAAACGGCGGAAAGTACTGAGGGTTGGAGAACGGATGAGAGTATGGGCTGCTTTATAAGCCGAAAGAAAGACAAGGTCGCAGCTGTTTTCAAGAAGGTTGGCTTTGATGCAGATGAGGAAACCTTCATTGCTGCCTTCAAAAGAATATATCCACATGACTGGATGAAGATCAACGAAAGATGGCAGGCCGAGGAAGATAACACTCCTCCCGGGAAGAGGCATCCCATGCAGCATCCCGATGTGTACATGAAGGAAATGTACAGGAATCATAGGCCGAGGCAAGCACAAAAGGAAATGTGATGGACTTAAAAGACCTGAAAGTTAAAGCGATTATTCTCCCACATGGTGAGTACAGACTTGGTGTTCCTGTGCGGTTATAGATGAAGGTTGTTTCTATCGCATTGATGGCACGCATATCATCGATAAACACAAGATCAAAGAGATTAGAGAAGCTGATGGCCGTGTGGAAATAGATATTGCAGATAAAACGGTGGTCCTGGAGGTTGTTCAATGATTCTCGATTTAAATATGAAGCTCGATGTGAGCCCGGAATGGTTTGAAGAGCAGACGGAGCGCGATGGTTGGCATGAATACTTATCAGCTGCTGTCTGTATATAAGATTAAGGATGAAACTGGTGCAAAGTTGGCGGCAGAAAAAATGATTGCTGCTGGCGTCAGCGAGAAGCTGATAAAGATAGCGATGGAGTAGGAAATGGAAGTATGAAGCATAAACCATATGGCCCATATGAACGATTTATAAAGCGACCACAGGATTTCCTGTGTGCATTACTAGCTACTATAGTCCTTTCTCCGGTGCTCCTGATAACAGCCATTTTAGTTCGTCTCAAACTTGGCAGCCCGGTGCTCTTTACACAGGACCGCCCTGGAAAAGACGGAAAGATATTTAAGCTCTATAAGTTCCGCACAATGTTGCCTCCAAAAGAAGGCCAATCTGGACCTGAATATGATGCCCAGAGATTGACACCATTTGGAAAGAAGCTACGTTCCACTTCCCTCGATGAGCTACCGGAGCTCTTCAATATGCTTAAGGGCGATATGGCTGTGGTCGGGCCGAGACCGCTGCTTGTTCAGTATCTGGATCGTTATAACGAACACCAGGCTAGAAGGCACGAGGTAAGACCTGGTTTTACTGGCCTTGCGCAGGTTCACGGACGGAATGCTATCAGCTGGGAGGAAAAATTTGATTGGGATGTGAAGTATGTAGACCGTATCACATTCTTTGGCGACTGGAAAATTATCTTTGACACAGTAAAAATTGTGCTGAAGCGCGAGGGTATCAGCGGTGGCGAATCTGCCACAATGACTGAGTTCATGGGGAGTGCAGAAAAGTGAATAG
>CAMOGQ010000030.1 GCA_946614165.1 uncultured Lachnospiraceae bacterium | reverse complement strand
TTCCAGGGGAATAGGGATAAGCGAATACATTGAGAGCTTGATCAGAAAAGATATGGAGGAGCAGAAATGAAAGAAGTAGGATATTGGTGGAATGATAAAAGCATTGAGCTGGTTGAGATTGATGGAGAAGTATATGCGTTATATGGCTGGAACGGCGAAGAGTACGGCAACTGTTGGAAATGCACAGGAGAGTTTCTGACAGACGCTTCCGAAGAGGAATACACACTGAAACCCGTTTACAAGGAAGTGGCAGAGGATGAATGGGAAATCGTCAATTACGAAGTGACAAGAAACTAAGGCATAAAAAATCGCCCCGGGATAGCAGTTCCCGGGGCTTTATAGTTGAAACACTGAGCCTGCAGGCCGGTGTGTTTCTCACTTATTCACAGGCTGATGGTGCCTGATTTTGATGAACGGGATCAGGCCATGGATGAAATGGGCCCAAAAATCCCATAAAGCGTGAGCGGCTACTCTCCAGTTGGCCACCAGATGTTCAATGTAACCCATGTGTATCCTTCCTACAACTTAGTCAAAGGTTAGTCCAAGGTTAGTCAACGTTTCCAACGCGTTAGGAGTGTTGGAAACGTTGAATTAAGACCTTGCGCTTGATCCGTAGATCTGATTGACCCTGTTCTGAATGATCGCCGGCTTATATCCGGCCGCAGCCAGCGCGATAGCCCTGTCAGGGTTCTGGCCGTACCTGCCGGCAAGGACCTGAGCAGCTACGTTGTCGATCAGCTTCACATATTCCTGGGCCTTGCCATAGTAGTCATACTTGCCGGGCTGCGTCAGGATGTTCTTCCTCTGCGTCCCGGATCCGGCGAAGCCCTGCCAGACATAGTCCGCCATGGCCCAGAGCAGCTCTGTCTCGTCCTGCGCAAACAGGTTGACATAGGACTGGACTTCCTTCGGATCGTAGCCCCCGGCCCGGATCATGGCCGACCTTTCAGGATCACGGCCCCACATCTGCAGCATGACTTCCACAGCCAGATCACGAGGAAGCCTATTTCTGCGGGTGAAGTTACCGCGCCAATACTTCTTGGCGGCCTTGTTAAATGTGACTGTCCTGCCGTTCCTGGTCACCGTCTGGCCGTTTTTCTCGACCGACGGAAAGACCAGGCCGCCCAGGCATTCGAAGACCAGATCGCCGTTGTACTGCGTTGAGTAGCAGTTGACCTGGGCATTCTCACATCTGGTATAGACGTCCTTCGCCCAGCTCCTGTATGTAGAGTTGCTCTCTCCACAGCAGTTGGATATAGCAATGGTCGGCTTGATCTTATTGATCCACCATGCCGGATTGTTTTCTTTTACGCCGTGGTGGTTGAACATCCAGATATCAATGTCGCTGAGATCGTAGCCCTGCAGGATCAGCTGGTTCAATGTCCACTCTGTAGCGTCTCCGCAGTTGAGGATCTTACATCCGTCCATCTCGATCAAGAGGCACAGGCTCTTGGCGTTGTTGCTGTACCTATCTCCTGCGAACATGCAGGTAATCTTTGCTCCACCCACCACAAACGTGGAGCCGGTCCGGAGCTTCACGACTGGGATGTCTTTGGCCTTGCACTTGGCCAGAATTGCATTGTGCCGGTCCAAATCCTTGCTGGACTCCTGGTAAGGGGCATACATTGAGCAGTAATACCTGCTGATCATATCCTGATCCAGATACCAGCCGGCGTCCCCGTTGTGGTCCTTGTGGCCATGGGTGTTGCACACATTTGCTTTCCGGCCGGCCAGAACGCTCTTTACGACAGCTCTGGGGTGAGCGTTGCCGGCACAATAGGTATCAATCAGCAGGAGCTCACCTTGCGACTCGATCAGCATCATGGAGCCCCAGTCCGAAGAGAACCGGGGGCAATAGATCTTACCCATTCTTTTCCCTCATCTTTCTTGTGACAAACTTCTGGACATCCGTATAGTATTCCTCACCGATAAAAGCCCGGCGTTTCTCTCCGGATCCGCAGAGGTCCCGGATGATATAGTCTGCCATGGCCTCCAGGAGGGCGTCCCTGTCATTCACGAAGACCATCACGTAGCTCTGAACATTTGCCCAGCGTGTCCCCAAGGCATTCTTCCGAGCGTCGCCGTTTCCGTGCTTCCGGAGCATGACCTCGACAGCCAGCTCCTGATCGCTCCGGCTCCAGTTTTTGTACTCGCCCAGAGAATAGTACTTTGTCCGGTCGTTCCGGTCGCCGCAGACCACAACCATGTCATCCGTGAAATGCATCAAGATAGAACCGTCTTTAAAATTGTTCCAGATGTCAGCTCCTGTGGCCTGTACCACCGGGACCGTCCAGGAAGTAAACCCCTTGTCTTTCCCGATCGTACCGTTCCGCTCGCCGTAGTTATACCATGCGGCTTTCGGCCGGAGCTTTGCGAACGCTTTTTTATCGACATAATTCCCATGGTGCGGGATCTGGGCGATGACCACTGGCTTGCAGACGTTCCGGGCCGCATCACAGCCCAGCTCGTTGTCGCCGGCAGTGAAGTATCCGAAGTCAAAAAGAAATACCGGGGAGAAGTTATTGATGAACATACCGGCATATTGATCAGTGTCCGGCCCCCTGTAGCTGTTCTTTGACTGCCAAAGAACCTTGCAGTGTATGTCCCCGATCCGGATCTGCGTGCCGGTGGCCAACCATCCGACCTGGATACCGTTGCGCTGACACAGGTCGTACAGGCCCTTTGCGCACCTGTTATACATGTCACAGACCCGACCATACCACGGCTTGCTCCTGTACTTGCTGTTCGTGTATGTCTTTAAAGCAGCATATTCGGTCATCCAGACCTTTTCGACCCAGATGTCCGGGTCGTTGATGATGTCTTTTATCCCGTTAATGTGGTCTGTATGAGGATGTGTACCCACCACCCAGATTCTCTTAAAATGCTGTTTTTTGATCCAGTCCCGTAGCACAGCAGAAGCAGGGCGCTGGCCTGCATCTAATACAAGCGCATTCCCAGCCTCATCGTAAAACACGGCATAGTCTCCGTATTTGACGCCTGCGGTCTTTGGAATTTCGAAGCCCGGGATATAAAGGCTTACTGTCCTCCCCATGGTCAGACCTCCTTCCGGATGAAGGCAGAATGGCAGAAACCATACTTGCCGCTGTCCATGGTTTTGATGTAATACCATAAGCTGCCGTCGGCCGCATATATCTCGTCGCAGATATAGACCTCAGTACCTTTGTCGAGAGGACCGAAGGTCCTGCATTTATCGTTCTCTGTGCCGGCCCATGTCCGGACGTTGAGCCTGCTCGCTGTCACCTTTCCCTTCCATCTGACGTCCTTGGACGGAGCTGAGGCAGATGTTTCTGTCTTGCTGGCCACCGTACCGGAGATGATCGTGTGAATGAATCCGCGGATATATCGCCCATTGATCTGCAATGTCCTGTATTCCACCGCGTCATTTTTATTGCCTTCGATTACAAGCATAGCTCCGGCAGATTTATCTATTGATACCACCATTCCAACGTGATCAGGAGTGCCGGCATTGTCTCCCTTGCCAGAGTCTCCCCAGTCATAAAGGACTGCATCGGCCGGATCCGGAACATACGCATCGTCTTCTACCCAGGTGCCCGCCTTTTTGGCCAGTTCGATCATCCTGGGGCATGAGCACTCGATCGGGAACGCGTCCGCTAAGCCGGCCTTGATATATGCTGCGCTCATGGCCGTAGCGCACCAGGCGTCTGAATAGCTGACGCGGTAGTTGATCGTGCCGTTCACCTTGACCGCTGTGGCCAGATAGGCGTTGTAGATATCGACGATCTGTTTGTGCTTTCCATTGGCCTCAGAATAGCCCTTCCAGCTTTCGAAGACGTCCACGACGGCCTGCCTCTGGGATGTGTCGCACTCTGTGACCGGTTCAGCCTTTGCCTCTCCGAAGAAGTAGTTCATATCGACGTTCCCGGATATGCCGCTTACCTTACCTTTATTTGAGTACTGCTGATAGGTGCAGGGGTAGTTAGGATCCCCGGAATAGTCTGCCAGCCAGATCACATATCCTTTTGCCAGGATCTGTGACATATCATAGTAGTTTTTATAGTAGTCCTGGTTGAGATAGACGCCGGCTCTGTATCCCTGGCTTTCGACATAGTCGCAGAAGATGATCGTCCATGGTGTCGTGATGGACTTACGCAGCGTCACGCCCTTCTCTTTAGCGTCCGTGAAGGTATCATATTCCAGGTCAGCGAAGATGATGGTGTCCTTCCCCAGCCCGGCCTTCTCCACATTTTCGATACAGGACTTAGCTTCCAGAAGGACGTCAGACTCTTTCAAGGGATAAAAGAAATGATAAACGCCTGGAATCTCTATGCCGGCAGCTTTGGCTCCGGATACATATTCGAGGAATTTTTTGTCGATTGTTTTGCGATATCCTTCCCGCAGGATCACAAAATCTATGCCGTCTTTTTTTGCCTTTTTGAAATCGATCGTCCCCTGGTGGTAGGAGACATCCATGCCTTTCTTTGTCATGCTTCCTCCCTAAAAACAAAATAGGAGCCTGCTCCTGCAGGCTCCCGCTTATACGTTTCGATACTGTTGGCCATTCCCGGACATGGCCCTATATGTTTTATCCCTGCTCTTCCTTCGGCTCTTCAAAGTCAATGGCAAATGCGTTCATCTCTCCGACAGCCGCTTCGAGCAAAAGATTAATCTGATCTTCCGTGATATTAATGTTGTTCTTCTGGGCGATCTCCCAAAGGAAGTGTGCTGCGTATTTCTTCCTCTCCTGACCGGTCCCGGCGCCATGGATCTGTTCCGCGGCATATACCGCTTCTTTCGCCCAGCGCATCAGTGCGTACAGCTTTTCATTCTCTGCGTGCACAGTGATCCACTGTTTGATGGTGGGCACGAGATAGATCGTGACCACCGCCGCGAGGATCCTGATCAGGAGCCTGACAATCTCAAATGTTAAATCGTTCATCCTCAATCCTCCTTAATAGAAAAGGCCCCCTTTGAAAGGAGCCTGTCGTAGGTCGATTTGATGTTGTTTATTGCCATGACTGCATACGTGTTTTTAAATCCAGGGTGCTTGTCGCAGTACCTTTCGTATGTGTCAATATCCTGGAGCTGCTGGCGGAAATATTCCTGCGTATGCTCAATTCCATTAATGAGCTCGTCATTAAAACGCAGGATGTGGGTCCGGGCCAGCACCGCTGCGTTCTCGTCCACCTTGTTCGATATGGATGTTATATCCTTCCGGATATCTTTCAGGGCCAGGAGGACCGCATCCTGCTTGTCTTCCTTCTCGTCCTTGCGCTTCAGGCGCGCCGCTATAAGATCCCATATCTTGCTGCCAATGACGGCCACAAGGACCGCCCCTATCAATTCCGTCGCTGTGGTCATTATCTCTCCTGTGCAATAAAAAACTGGCTAAAGCCAGTCAGGTGGTGTACATGTTCCATTCAGGCTCTCTCAGCTGCCCTCATGCATGAAAACCTCATGCCTCATTTCAAATCCCTCTTTTGTGAGGAGAGATACAGAATCTGTCAGATGCGTCGTATCCACGGCCTGACCTGCCTGTCTGAAAAATTCCTTGATGGCCTCGGCTTCAGACTCGTAGGCCTTTACGGAATTGCCGCTCGTCCCGTCGGTACGGTTAGTGAATCTTACCACAAAATAATTATACATAGCATCTCCTTAATTCTCGGATATCATTTCCGAAAGATTAGTTTGTAAAACATTGAGATAGGGCACGATTTTTGCCCCTTTCTCAATGTTCCTGATAGTTTTATAAACGCCGCCACCAACGATTATCACGGACCCCTTCACATAGTTTTGTGTTGCGACAAAAGCATCTTCGGGCGCTCCCGCAAAGCCTGCCGCCTGCTTGGCCACCTTGTCGATCTGTTCCTTCAGTATCTGCGCTGCTGTCTTTTCTTCTTCCTCCGCCGGCTCTTCCAGGCTGTTATCCTCCGGGATGACATTGCTGTCAAGCTGCTCCCTGAGGGCGTCGTACTCCACCTTTGATATTTCAAACAGATGGACCGTGTCATAGCCGTCAAGCTCTGCCCAGCCGTCCACATGATAGATGGTAGACCCGTCGGAGGTTATGACGCCTCCCGGACTTTCGTCTTCCCCGCATCTGAGGGGCCTTTTGACCAGGCGGTTGTATTTGACACATGAAAGCTCGGCCAGCGCATCTACGACCTCATTGCCTTTTACCAGTTTATAATGCATTCCATCCTCCTTTCTGGGGCAGGATGGAAAGGGCATGTTTCAGCCCTTTCCTGTTTAATCGTCATACCGAGAAGCCGACGCACACGCCCTTGGAGTTATCGGCATAGGCGCCACTATTGGAATCAACATTGCCATCGCCGCCGTTGGATCGGATATACCAAAAGCACTTGGCACTCTCCGTAGTAGCGGCGCTGCGAAGCCACCATTCTCCTGCCGACCCTGTATAGTAGGTCTTGATTCGCGAGCTATCGTTCGTGAAGCAGCTGAAAGTGACCTCGTGCGCATTTGGCGATATCTCCTGCATGTATGGCGTGGCCGTTGTACTCCGTCCAATCTCCGCCCTTGACGGGATCCTGAGATAGTCAGTAGACCTCACTATATCATACGAGCGTCCTGCATCGGCCAGCGTGATGGATGAAGATATGATTGCTTTCCAGAGTAATGGCAAGGCGGGATACAGTGACTCGTTAAGCCACTCCCGCAACCTGCTGGCGTTCCAGCCCCCCGTGTTGGTTGTGGAGCTGTTCATTTGCCGCCCCGGCAAAATCCCGACCATATAAAAGTCCGCATGCGACATTCCGCCGACGACCAGCTCATAGTGCCCAAATGAATGAAGCCGGAACTCCAGATAGGGGTCGACTACCAGGGAGGTGTCCGTAATCATCTTTACCAGTGCACCAATGCTCAGATAAGTTGACGCCTGACCCGAGTGACAGATGGCATAGAATTCGCCCAGCGTATAAGCCATGGAGTCTTCCGGATCGTCGGAGTATGCGTAGTCATAGTCTGTCAGGTCTTTGACCTCCGAAGGAAGGTCGCACCGGAGGAACGTCGCTATGACGTCCGTATCTGCTACGACCTGGGCAGGTTCATTCCCCCAGCCGGTCCATAAGTAATAGGTATAACTTCCGGGCACATCCGCTATGGACGGGTCTGCCCCCGTATAGGACGGGGTGCCGTAAGCGGCTACCTGGCTTGTCTGGAGGACGGTCTGGCCCTGCAGGTATCGGACGGTATAATACCTTGTTGCCGAGCTGTACTGAGCCTTGAAAGACTTGTCAGCCGTGACCACTGAGCTGATGCCTTCCCAGCCGCTGAATGTATATACCAGCCCAACGTCGGAAGGTTTTGTGGGCGTGCTGATATGCCCTGCTGTGACCGGGTCCGTAGCAAGCGTCCCTGAGTCGACATAGTCCACATACAGGAGCGTGTCATCATAGTTAAGGAACGCGACCTGATATTGCTGTACGAGCATGTTAGGGTCATATGTGACCTCCAGATCCGGCCATGCGGCAGCATAAGCGTTAAGCTCCCTCTGCCTGACAGGACCTGAGATATACACTGATCCCGTCAGCAGCGATGAGCTCTTGGAAAGAATCTGGTTGAGCAGCGTCGATTCCGTGAGGGTCCATTCGATCCCCAGGAGCCTGATCACCTGGAGGCTGTTGATGGCCGTCTGGACGATGTTCAGGGCGTTCACATCTGAATATTCGCAGACGAATGCTTCCAGATTTCCGAAAGCCATCTGCAGGTCAACCAAGTTTTTGATGTAGCGCAGGGTCAGGTTGTTGATCGTGTTCGGCAGGTGCGCCAGGGCGATCTTGCCGTTGGCCGCAAACAGCACCGATGTCAGCGCCGTGCCTTCCGCGTACAGGCTCACCAGATTCTGGCAGGCACTCAGGTTAACCGATCCGGTAAGGTTCGGACAGTTCCGGATATCCAGGGTCTCCAAAAGGACGTTGTTGCCCATGTTAAGGGTCGTTAAAAAACTGTTTGCATAGCCTTGTGTGGTGTTTCCGATGATCAGCGTCCTGAGCTTCGACGCCTTGGAAAAGTCGTTATCATGGATGTAGCAGGCGCTCAGGTCGTTGATAGCCTGTATCCTGCTGGCCGCATAGATCAGGATGGCCGTATCGTCCATCTCAGTCAGGTTAGTCGTGAGGGTGTACTCGGTGCCGGCTTTGGCCCTTACCTGTACAGGGGCCGGGCTGTTGCCGTACAGCACCGTCAGGTACATATCGCTGTAAGGGACCAGCTTCAGGGTATAGTCAGGCGGGACCACCGCTATGGAAGGCGTGTTACAGCGGAACATGATCTGGTCGGCCCGGATGTTGGTCCCGACATACTTGGTCCCGATGTAGACCTCCTGGTCACGCTCGAACTGGCGGCGCTGATAGCGCTTCCGGCCGTTCATCATTTCGTTGAGGAAGCGGACCGTCCCGGCCTGGTAGGTCCTCAGATACTTCCTCTGGATGTCAAGACGCCAGAGCTCTTCCGGGAACTGCTCCTGCCATGTATCCCACTGACTGATCAGCGATTCTGCGGACCAGCAGCCGGCGGACTCCCTGTCCCTATACATGTTCTGGAGCTGCGTGTACATCAGGTCCCGGATCCGGCACCAGAATACGGACTGCGCGGCATTGAAGATAAAGCCGCTGGAGGCGTCTCCATCCGTCTTATAGTCTACGTCTTCCTTGCCATAGGTCATGGTCAGCTCACCCGAGTTGTTGATGCCCAGGGCAGTGTCGTTATCATAGTCCCACAAGTCGAAGCGGTAGCCGCTGTTGATGGCCGCCGCGGCGTTATCCACCGTGTAATACTGGGCATCGTCCCCCAGCTCTGCGGCCTCGGCTTCCGTAATGTAAGTCTTGCCCCAGTGCCAGAACGAGTTCTTGGCCCGGTTATCGATCATCGTGTAGCGTTCAGTGAAGAGATACCAGTACAAAGGGCTTTCGACGATGAACCAGTCTCCCAGTTCCGCGACGAAATCGACGTCTGAGGATGTCACCACCCATTCATACATGTCGCGCCAGACCTGCTTGGACAGTTCCTGCTGGGCCTCGATCTGGGCACTGCTGATGGTCTCCCCGTCTTTGGTCCCCATGTCATAGCGGAACTCAAATGAATCGTCCCAGTTCTCATAGAGCGACTGCCTCTTTAGGTTGTTCTGATTCTTCCACTGCGCTGTGGTGATGGGATACACCATCGAGACGGCTTCTTCGGGGTCGTAGGTGATATCATCATTGGCATCCAGATAGACACCGGTCTGGAACCAGGAGTTCGGCAAGGTGTTGTCGCTGACCTCTACCACGAATTCGGCAAGGTCCGTAGGGTCCGTGACCCTGGTGTTGTCCGTCTTCTTGGAATCGCCGATGTTACCGATGGCGTAGAAGTGCCATGCGTTGTCCTGGAATTCCCTGTGCGTAGACATATCCGGATCATTCTCACGGATGAAGATCACGCAGTTCTGGAATTCCATGGAATTCTTCCTGTAGGGGTTCTTTTTCTGGCCTGGCGTCTTATACGGGATATAGGTGTTATATCGCTTCTGGAGCAGGGCGTTGTTGGCGTTCTCCGACGATGCGATATTGACCTTCAAGTTGAACCAGTCGTTCGGGACGGACTGCCTTGTGAGGCTTACCTTCCCGGATCCATCCGAGTACCTTGTGCCGTCCCCAAGGACCAGCTCCGATATGTAGGACGCATCCAGCGGGATCTTGGACACCCTCTGATGCTCCCCGTCAAAGCCGAAGATGATGTCGATGTTACGGCCGGCAAAGCCATACTCGTTCGACGTCGTGCCCTGACCGGCGTGGTAGCCGTTGGTCCACTGCCAGTTGTCATAGACCGGATCGCCGTTCTTGTAGATGCAGCGTACGTTAGTGTTCTTTACATAATCCTTTTTGTCGTTTGTGAAGTGCGGGCAATCGATCATGATCACCCTCAGGTCCGGGCAGGCAGCTGCCACGCTCTCAGGGGTCAGGCTGTTGTTCTCATCGTAGATCTGGTTGCGCTCATAGCGGGCGATCATCGTCTCAGCTTCGCGGGCGTCGGCGATAAAGTTCCGAAGGATATCGCTGTCAGTCAGCGACGATTCGTATGCCTTCATCCTGTAGATCCAGACGTCGCAGTCATCCGACCCGATGGTGATGGGGGCCGGAGTGTACTGATACAGCCTGTGGGAAGAATCGTAGATCAAGGGCCGTGCTCCTACGCCGTCCTCATAGGACATGATATAGGACGTAGCATTGGGGTCTTCCGTATCCAGGGGGTTGATGTTGTACTCATACTCGATGACATCCTCTTCGCTGTACGGGGTGTACAGCTCATCTGTGGACGTCTTGATATAGGCCGCATGTGCCTTCATATCCAGCCCGACCTTGACCTGGTCGGCGGCGGGGATGCACTTGAGCCAGGACGTAGTGTTGTCCCGGACATTGGTGACTTTAAAAATGACCTTGAACTCGGCGCCGGCCTGGATGGGATTCGTCCCGAACAGGTCATAGCTGATGTATGCCCTGCTACCGGCCTTGACGCAGAAATACTGGTTATCGTCACTGTCTACCTGATACCCGCCTGACACCCAGTCGAAGTTACTGCTCACCGTCATGGCAATAGACGGGTCGTTTTCGTCGGACCACAGCCTGTTCACATCAGCATTCGACCGGCCGGAGGGCTCGAAGTCGAAAGCCAGGTTAGCCGTGACGGGAGATACATCATATCCCAGCTCCACGACATTGATCCGGATCTCTACGCTTGTGACCCCGCAGGTAATGGTGAGGGTATGGACTCCGATATCTGATGATTTGAAGGCCCATGTATTGACCGCTTCCGACAGCTGCAGCGTATTGACCACATGTCCGTCTACCGAGAGGCTGACCTCAGGGGATGACGTTGATGGGTCATACACGACATAGGTGATCCTGGTCGTGTTGTACTGTTTCGCACGTACCTGCCCGTAATGGTCATAACGCAAAGGACATCCAATCACGGGCACCAGGGAGTTCTCGTTATACCAGATGATATCTTTGAATATGTGGTCCGTCTCAACATTGTTGCCGTTGATGGTTGCTGTGATCCAGACCTCCAGGAGGTGGGCGCCATGGGTCTGTGTCGGGATCGTATAGGACTGTAAAGTGCCGGAAGCACCGGTCGAAACGCTCTGCAGCTCCACCCCGTCCAATTTGAAATGGACCGTCTTGGTGACGGCGCCGTAAGGCGTGTACGTAAAGTTCACGGCCTGCCCGACAGGATTGGTGTAGCGGTCGCTGAATGAGCTCTCCAGCCGTACGTCCACGATCTGGACGTTCCAGGCCTTGACCGCTACCGATCCGCCCTCATCCGTGACGGTCAGAGTCAGTTTCTGGGATCCAATGCTGCAGTGCTCTGTCAGGTCGAATGTGTTGAGCCCCTGTGTCAGCAGGCCAGTCGCGATGATGGTGTTGCCCAGCTTCCAGACGTAGGAGCCGTCGACCTCTTCATTATCGCTGTCGACGGAAGAATACCGGATCTGGATGACCACAGAATCTGTGGGCGTGCAGACGATAGGGGACGCTGTGACCTTCTCGACGGTCAGTGTCGTAGTGGATGACTGGCCGCCGCCTCCTCCGGAGGGAAGAACGAACTGGCTCTTTACCGTCTCGTCGCTGCCGTCGACCTCATACAGGGTGTAAGTATAGACATCCCCCTCTTGAGACAGTTCGGCATAATAGGAGAGGCCGTCTCCGCCCAGTTCTTCGATCGACTGGGCCAGCCGGTCCACAGTCCTGGAGACCGAATTGAGATTGGTATTCGTCGTTGCCAGACCATCGGTCAGGTTCGAGACGTTGCCGCTGATCACCGTCAGCAGGGCATCGACCTCCGCCTTGGTATAGCCGTCAGCGCCGATCATCTCCCAGTCATCATCGATCCATCTGTAATGGATATAGATGCCTGATTCGTTGGCCACATAGTAATCAGTGTATTCGTTCCCGGCCTGCGGAAGCTCGTCTACCGTCTCAGCCAGAGAGCCGGCTACCATATGCCATTCGTTGTCGAAATATTTGTAATATAAACATCCGGAGGACGTCGTGAGGATATAGTCCACGGCCTCATCGCCGACCTGCGGCAGTGCATCAACGACCAGTGTGGAGGAGCTTCCGAACACGTCCCATTTGGGCTCATCGTTCTCATCGACGATCCACCAGTATTTATCATAGCCGTTCCCGGATTCCTTCGGGACGAGGTAGAAGGTCATGGGCTGGCCCGCTGCCGGCAGCTCGTCGACAACTGTGATCGTGAAGGCCCTGTAGTCTACAAGGCGCGCCCGGACATAAGCCTTACTGAGATCATAGACGCCGATCAGTGCCCTCTGCAGGGTCGTATACTGCACGTCCACGTCATCGGATGTGATATGCAGGGCATCCTGTATCGACATGGACAGAGGGGTGTAGTAGTTGTCCTTAAAGTCATCCACCTGCCCTTTGGCGTACTGATAGATATCTACTCCTCTCCCCATGGTGTCATAAACCGCGGGCTGCATAGCAGAATCCGCTTTGTCCAGGGAAGCCTGCACCGCTGCCGCCAGCTGTGCTTTTGTGATGGCCCCGCTGGCCAGGCCCGCTGCCAGGTCAGATGCTACCGACCCGATAGCTGTGTTAAGGTCCGCCACCGCCTGATAGACGACCTTGTTCTGGATGGCGTTCGTGGAGTCGGCATTGAGGGCCGTGTCTACTGTCATTGATCCGTATTCAAGGCCCGGGGTCCACTGCTCATTTACAGTATCCCAAAAATACCAGTAGCCCGGGGTCAGGTCCTTGGTCTGCGTGCCGATATAGACATACAGCTTGTCATGATCCGACATATCTGCAGCTGTTTCCGCCGGCTCCGGAGCCCCGCTCACCATGCCGTCTACCTTGGAGGCCATGGCCGCCACTGTGTAGAGCAGGGAAGCGATCTTCTCAGCGTTTGTCGCCGCAGTCTCCGGGTCTTCATAATCGTCAGACCCGTCAAAATGGATATGGTCCAGGACAGCAAAGGAATCATTGAGCGTGTGCCACTCTTTGTCGATGGCTTCCCCTGTGTGGTCCAGGAGAATCGCGCAGACGGAATAGCTGATCTGACCGACCTTCTGGGTGTGCTCCAGCTTGAGGGTCCAGTCAAAGGTCGTTGTATAGCCGATCACAACGTCGTTGCCTTCGTCGTCCTTGGTCGTATTGGTCTCTACAGCGAAGTTCTCCGGGGTGATCTCTACATGGATCCCGCCCGGCAGAATCGCTTTGATCAGGATGGAAGCCCCGACGAAGGAGAGGCCGTCTGCATCTTCCAGGCTGAAATGTATGGTCGTCACGTTCTGGTCCTGCCAGAGGACGACCATATGCTCAGACGTGACCCGTCTTGTTACCGGGTCGATGTAAAAGTTATACTGCAAAACTCCCCTCCTTATGTGGTGAATTTAAGCCTTGCCTCAACGTCTATACCGACGACGTCGTTATTCAGGGCACCTGACAGGGCGGTCTTGTGGCTCCATACGATGTTGACGCCATAATTCGCTTTGTATGCTGTCACCTCTTCCGGATCCACGTCTTTCCGGGCCGCTGCCGTCCCCCAAAGGTATTTGTTCCCCTGCCGCACTCTTGCGTACATGCCGACGACCTGCACCTTTTTAATGGCAGGTGCCAGCGGCTTTGTGAGCGGCAGGTTGAACATGATATCTTTGCCGGAATTCGTAATCGTTCCGGTCACCCAGGCCGTACCGTCCACCCTTGTCCCGGGCTGGACGAAATGATTGTTGATCAGCGCCGTCAGGCTCGTATTCTGGGACGACAGACTTTCTATCACGGTCTTGAAATAGCTCAGCGGATAGAGCGTATCCACCAGGGCCGTGACGGATGTGATCGTCAGTCCATCCTGCCTTACCCTGTAGACAGGCACATAGACCTCGGTCGCACCATCCCTGAGGGTCCCGGAGCTGGCCGGCAGGTCCGTCGCGCTGGATGCAGTGTAGACGAACTGTTCTGCCACCCTGACGTTGTCCTGGTCGGAATAGAGCCTGTACCCTATGACATAATATGCTGTGACCCCGGCAGCCCCTACAGGTATGTCGAAATCATCATAAGAGCCTGCTGTGATGATGATGGCGCGCCCTTCTGACGTGACCATCACTCCGTCCCCGATCCTTACGACATTCGCGTCCGGGATGCTGGAGGCCATACGGCTCCCCACCTGCAGGATCCCTCCGCCGGACAGGCCGCAGTAGAGATCTGCGTCGAACTGGGCATATACATCCATATACCCTTCCGCGGTAAATAATGTTGCCATTTATGTGCCTCCTTTAAGCCTGTATGTGGTCTTATACACGCCACCCTTTACAGACAGAACTTTTCTTTCGATCGGCACCGTCACCGATGTCTTGTTGACATATCCAGAGATCAGGTCCCCGACCTCGTTTTCTACATTCACCGAATCCACCTGCAGTGACTGGCCTGACATAAGCTCTTTCAGGCGCTTTTTCCCGTAGGACGTCAGCGATGATACGGAATCCGCGGAGGAATAGTCGTAGTAGGCAGTCCTCTCCTTGAAGCCCGTATAATACTTGGTCGTGCTGATCCTGCCTTTGTTGTCGGCGTACAGGTCGACCCGGAGCCGGTTCTGCAGCTGACCGGAACCCATGCAGACCAGGTGGTTGATGCCCATCTGGTTGTCCGTGTATGTCAGCGGGACGGGGCTGTCTTCTGACAGGGTCCCGATCAGCGTCTGTTTCGGTGCCGCCTCGGCAGTGACCCTGACCGCCTCGCCTGCTGCCGTCTTGTCCGCATGTATATACAGCCTCGCGCCGTATTCATCCAGCATGGTCATCAGCCCGTCCAGCGTAGTGCAGTAGAGCGGGAATGTGTAATTTGTTATCGTGATCCCGGATTCCTCATCCGGAACATAAAAAAAGCCGCCAAGAAGGTCCTGGAGTAGGCTCTTAATGACGGCATTTGCATCCCCTGAAACGACCTTATAGTCATTGCCGGGATCCGGAATTATGATCGATTGGGAGAGCAGCCCCCTCCATGTATATCCCTTCTTTGTGATCACGTTCGACCCGGTTTTCTCGTAGTGGTATTCAAATAGGCCACCGAATTCGGTCCCAGGTAAATACATGCCACCGCAGGAGGAAGGGAAGACTCCTGAGAACTGCAGCGTGTTCGAGGCCGCACCCGGATAGCCTATTTCAAAATCACCATCATAATCGCAGGGCCCTATCTCATGGAGCTGCTTCGTCAGCATAATCAGGTCGTATCCCATGCAGGTTCGCTCCTCCTCTTATAGATGGTCAGGTCGATCCGGTATGTCCGCGAGTAACTTACTGGGACGATGCCCGGCTTGATCTTCTGCATTAACAAGCTGTCGGCTTTTCTGTAGTCGAATACATTAACCGCCCTTCCTCCGGCTCCTACAATATAGGCGTGCCGGTCCGCAGCCTGCGTGCTCCTTGTGTCGATGATCATTACTTCCCCGGATGCCACGGGATAGTCCACAGCATACTGGTTGCCGCCGATATTGACGTTGACGGAGGCCGCGGGCCCGTAGGCGATTAGCCTGAAGTCGCATTCAGCATAATGGTCGATCTTCAGGAACGGCGGTGATACGACCTTACGGTAGCTGTAGGGATATCCATAAGACAGGCCGTAGCCGCCATAGCCCTTGTCCGTGATCCGCCGCGCTGTTTCCTCGGCCGCATGCACCGTCAGGGATTGTTCCTGGATCCAGAAGGGGTCCGGACAGTAGATCTGCAGCTCATTGACGGTATAAGTGCTCCTTTCAGCTGGATAGGTATTCGATGTTCGTATGAAGCAGTAAATATAAGAGCTCCCCCATGTAAGGATGCCCGGCTGGCCGGAAAAGAAATCCGCGTCAATGCTCGAATGGAAACGGTTGAGCCATTCCCTCCTGGTGTTCGGATTCCCGTAGATATACAGATCCATGCTGTACTCTACAGATTTTTTTGACCAGGAATCGACCCTGTCCCCATATTGGCGCCTGGTCACATCGGCCTCCCATGCGAATTCATGGAAGGCTGCGCTCTTGACCCTGGGGGCCGTCCCGCGCAAGTCGTAGGACGTCCCATCAGATGATTTATATGAGATATCTACGATGTTGCTCACGTGAATACGACCCCCGTGTCTCTCATGAATCTTTCCGCGGATCTCTCGCCGATCACCAGCGTTACATCCGCGTCTTCCATTCCCTGGCGGACTGCCGCGTACATATCCCTTGCGGACATGCCGCTGCCGGCCACAGCTTCCTGTATCATGCTCCGCAGGCTGCTGACGCCAACGACCGCCTCCGGGCCTGCCTCTCCGCCGCCCAGCAGGCGCCCGTTGGCCATGCCGAAAATAGCGGGGTTATTGAGGATCATGCCGCCTTCCATCGCCTTGGCGTACCAGTCTACTGACAGCTTCGGCACGGATGGCGGGTTCAGGCTGAATTTCCCGGATATGCTGAAATGCGGAAGCGCCGGCAGTGAGATCTTCGGCAGCTTCAGCTTGCAGTTGTTAATGGTGCTCTTAATAGCATTGATAGCGCTCGATACTGTGCTTTTCGCCGAGTTGATCGGCCCCTCGATCGCCGACTTAATTCCGTTCCAGACGGACGTGACCGTCGATTTGACCGAGTTAAATACACTGCTGACCGTGCTCTTGATCGAGTTCACAGCCGATGACACCAGCGTTTTTATGGTGTTCCAGATCGTCGATATGACGTTCTGGATGTTCTGCATGACGGTCGATATCGTCGTCTTGATGGTGCTCCAGATCGTCGATATGGTCGTCATGATCGCAGTCACGACGGTCGTGATGGTCGTCTTGATTGCTGTCCATATCGTCGTGATGGTCGTCTTGATCCCGTTGAGGATCGTCATCACATTTCCTTTGATCAGGTTCCAGATTGTGAGGATCACGTTCTGGATGGTCTGCATGGATGTGTCAATGACCGCGCCGATGCCGTTCATGACGGTGTCTACGACACCTGCGATTGCCTGCCAGAAGCCATCCCAATCTCCCTGCACCAGTGCGATGAACGCATCGATGATACCGGATATCACGCCCAGGACCGTCTCTATGACGATCTGGATCTGCTGGAATACGCCTTCGATGACAGGAGCAATGATCTGACAGAATGCGTCCCACGCGACCTTCAGCCCTTCGACGAACTGGTCCCAATAAGGCTTCAGCACCGCCATTTGTTCCTGGAATCGCGTGACGAAATCGGATACCGTCGTCTTGATCTGCTCCCAGATTGCGATGATGTTGTTCCTGAACTCTTCGTTCGTGTTCCACAGATGGACGATCGCCGCGACAAGGACGCCTATAATAGCCACCACCGCAAGGATCGGCCCCAATGTGGCCATCTGCAGCCCGGTTATAGCAGCCTGCATCCCCTTCAGGGCCTGCATCGCAATGCCTATCTTCTCGACGATCACGCCGAAGACGATCAGCACCGGGCCGATCGCGGCCACGATCCCGCTGACCGTGACGATGACAGCCCTTGTCGTGCTGTCAAGGCTGTTCAGCCATTCCACAAACGTCTGAAGATGCGCCACTATGGCTTCAACGACCGGCATCAGTGTCTTTCCAATGGCGATCATCAGGCCTTCAAGCGCCGACTTTAAAAGCGTCAGCTGGCCGTTCAGATTGTCCAGCATTGTGGCCGCCTGCTCCGCCGCGGATCCTCCCGCGCCTTCGAGCTCAGAAGCGAATTTCGCCGTCTGATCTGCGGAGGAAGCGCACATTTTGTTGTAGCCCTGCAGGCCGTTCGTTGTGAAGATAGTGTTCAGCTTGGCGTTCCGCTGTTCTTCGGTCATTCCCGCGGTCGCCGTCTGCAGGTCCGCAAGAACATCGCTCAGACTTCTTGCCTTGCCTTCCTCGTCGTAAGCAGAGACCCCCAGTTCATCGAGGGCGGACGCAGCCTCATCTGTGGGCGCATAGAGGTCTGTCATCGTCCGGTTCAGCATTGTCGCGGCTTCCGATCCCGTGACGTTCTGCTGGGCCAGACGCAGCAGCGCGACCTCAGTCTCCTGGGCGCTCTGCCCGTAAGCGGCCGCAGAGGATGATGCCCCGGACATTGCTTCGCCGAGAGCACCCACATCCGTCTTTGCCAGGGTCGCGCCCTTGGCAATCAGGTCCGCATAATAGCCGGCATCCTTTGAGGAGTCGTTGAATCCGTTCATGGCACCGGTAACGTACTGGGCTGCCGATCCCATGCTGATGCCGCCTGCTGCCGCCAGGTTCAGGACATCCGGAAGGATCTCCGCCTGTTCCTGGGCGCTGTAGCCGGCCTGCGCAAGGATGTTCAGGCCCTCCGCTGCCTCTTTGGCCGAAAACGACGTTTCCCGTCCCATCTTCTGGGCGAACTCTTCGAGCGTGCCGTTAAAGCCGTCCGTGGTGACCTTCGTCGCCGCCAGCTGCTCGTTGGTCAGGCCCATGGAAGCGGCCACCATTGACATGGCCGATTCGAAGTCCGCGGCAGTCTTCACGCTTGCCACACCGGCTCCCGTAACTGCTGCCGTGACCGGGAGCATAGCCTTCCCTGCCGTCTGCATCCCGGCGCCGACCTTCTGCATCTTCGCGCCGGCTTCCGCGATCTTATCAAGGGCGGGCTTGGTGGTCTCTGACTGGCGCTGCAGGTCCTTGAGGTTCTTTTCGGTCTCTATGATCTCCCTTTGCAGGGCATCATATTTTTCCGGGCTCAGCGGCCGGCCGAACTCGTCGTTGACAGCTTCCTGCTGGGCTTTGACCTCTGACAGATGCTGCTTGGTCTCGTCGATCTCTTTCTGCAGGTTCTTGTATTCCTGCGTATCGATCTTGCCGGCCTTTTCAAGCTCTGTCTTCCGTTCCTGCAGCTGCTTGAGCTTTTCCCTGGTCTTGTCAGCCTCCTGCTGCAGAGGGGCGAACTTTTTCTGCCAGGCGTCATAGTTGTCCTTTGTCTTAGCCGCCTGTTCCGAGGCCTTCTTCAGGGTCTCCAGGCGCTTTGACGTGTTTTCGATCTGGGTCCCGAGGAGCTTCTGTTTCTGGGCAAGGAGCTCTGTATTCTTCGGGTCCAGTTTGAGAAGCCGGTTCACATCTTTGAGAGATGTCTGGGTCGTCTTGATGGACGAATCCACCGACTTTAAGGCCTTATTTAGGCCGGTTGTATCGCCGCCGATCTCGACGGTGATGCCTGCTATTCTTCCAGCCATTCAAGCCTCCTGATCGTCAATAACTCAGAATTTATCAAAGTCCTCCTGCGTGGCCTCCCTGATGTCGCTCTTAGGCTCTTTCACATCATCGTTTAGCCTTTCCGTCCAGATATCCAGGACCAGTCCGACCGTCAGAAGTTCCAGATCCGACATCGAAAGCCCTACTTCAAGGCACCGGAGCAGGAAGAGGGGCGTGGTCATTTGCCGCCCTGACTTATGTAATTTTTTTTTGCCTTCGCGGTTGTGAGCATGTTGACCTTCCAGAGGTCAAGGATCTGCGGCAGGACCTCGTAAATTGAGAACATGTCGAACTGATCCAGCCATTCTTCCACCGTCGGCGGGATATCCGGGTCCGCATGTACGGCCATGATGTAGGCCACGTCTTCGAACAGTCCCAGATCTTCGATGGGGATGTCTTCCCCTTCTTTTTCCTTCGACTCGAAGGACCCCTGCAGCTTATTGAGGTCCTTGATGATGTCCCGGCCGTATTTGATCCGGTACATCCTCGGGATCGCTGCAGAGGCCCTGAATTTCACGTCGACCCCGGAAATGTTAATGGTTTTGTCGATCATCGCTTATCTTTCTCCCTTCTAAAAGACAGGTGATCAGCCTCCGTTTCCGGATGCCGTTCCGGATGCCGTTCCGGATGCCGTTCCGGATGCCGCCAAGGAAGGCACATAAACAGCGTCATACCACTCGGTGTATGTCGCGCTCGTCACTTCCACATCATCCCCGGTCTTTGATTTGACCAGTCCGTCGGCCCTGGGCTCGCAGGAAAGCGACAGGCTCTCTGTCTGCGGCTCAATATCTTCTTCCTTGGTCTGGGACCCTACGGAGGGACGGCCGCAGCTGCAGTTGTACAGGACGTGCCTGATCGCCTTTTCGTCGCCCTGGAACTCGAACAGGAGCGCGAAACGCGGCGCCTCTTCACTGGAGGCCACCTCGGCCAGTACCCCGTTCGAATCCTTGATTTCCTTGAGGATGTTGATCCTGAACCACTCGGGGATCAGCGCCAGCTCCAGATCGCCGGAGTAACCGTTGTTGCCAGGGGATTTATAGTAGACGATGTCATCCGCGTAAAACGCGCTGGATTCGCCTTCCGCATCCAGCGACATGCTCACAGCTCCGGGGATGGGCTGAGGAGTGCCATATGTGTAAGCGCCCCCGGTCCCCTGCGTCTGGAGGGCTACATGAACATTCTTGAGGCCATATTTGATTTTGTTAGGCATATATAATCCTCGCTTGATAAAGTACTTCGTACATTTTTTCTGACTCGATCCACACTTCTGATTTGTTGTAGAACAAGTCATGGTTGCTTAATACCGCTTCCACATCCGCTTCAATCTCCGGGTCTTTCCGATCTGTGTAGAGCTCGATGTTCAGAACGTCTATCTTCTGGTAGACCCCGTTGTCGGCCCCGAAGTTATCGGATTCCGGAAACAAAAAAACGAGGAAGGGCGGGTCTGGCGACTCCCCTTCCGCGAAATGATGGTATGCGCTGGGCAGGCCCGTTTCGTCGAGCATGTCCAATACGTCCTGATAGGTCATTTTCTCAAAGCCCTTTCAATGTCGCTCACAAGCTGCTTTTCTCCTGCCTGCTCCGCCGGCGCTATATGAGGCCGGGCCGCTGTGCGTCCTCCGCCTCTTTTCGCGTGACCATATTCCAGCAGGTGGGGAAGGCCTGGCATCCTGGAGTAGACTGTGACCTCTACGGATGTGGCGGTCTCCCCTGACGTTTTCGTCGACCAGCTTTTGGCGTATTTGCCTCTGTCAGATGGAGCTCCCTGGGAGGTTTCCCTCCTGACAAGGTTCCCGGCCTTCCGGACCGCCTTTTTTACATCTGTCGTAGCCGCTTCTGAATACTCCGTCAGGGCTTTCATGACAGCGTCTGCCATTCCGTCGATTGAGACTTTGTTGGACATCTTGTCACCTCTTGTTCCGTTCGCAGTGAAAGTGCAGGCTGTTCTTTTTATAGGCGTTCGGGTTGATGGCAAGGATGTTGTAGATCTTACCTCCAAAAGCGACGCGGAATCCGGTCGTGGTGACCGCTGCCAGCTCAGAGCAGTAACGGCAGGTGAAGTCCATGCTCTCCTGTGTTACCGTCTGGCCGGCTTCGTTCGTCTCGTCTCCGGATGAATAGCTTGCCGTTGCCCAGCACCCGAAATAGTCTTCCCATGTGTTGACATGGTTCCGGTATTCATCGACGCCGGCAGTCTGCTTTTGGAACAGGATCCGGATCCTCATAGCTCCAATATCCATCAGAACCTCGCCTCCCTTACGCCAAAAAGCATGGACCTGAGCTGGAGCGTCAGGGCATTCATGTCTGCCGTCTCCCTATGCTCGTAGAGGTACGCTATGGCATGGTAGGCAGCCGCCTTGACGACCGGGTTTTCCTCTTTGACTTCTTCCGCCACGTAATCCGCGTCGAAAAAGTCTTCCTCTGCCCTTGCCACATCTTTTACCAGCTGCTTGGCGGTCTCGATGATCGGGATGATCACAGCCTCGTCTTCATCACTGGAGTCGACGCGCAGGAACATCTTTGCGTCAGATAATGTCAGTTTCATCACGCACCTCTTTACAAAACGGCCCCAGCTGCCTCGCCGGGGCCGTCACTGTCATTTACGATCAGGATGCCTTCATCTTCAGGAGCTGGATGCCTTCAGGCAGGATGACCTTGGCGTCAACACGCTCAGTGCAGATAAAACCGACCTGGCCGTTGGTGGAGTACAGCTCGTTCAGCCGCTGAATGGTGCGGCCCATGCGGTCTGCGATCCAGTAGTTATGGAAGTCACCGAATGCCACGGCAAGAGCGCCGGCAGCGATGGCAGGAGCATAAGCAGAAGTCTGCAGGCTGTAGCCGAGCAGCTTATCGGGCTGACCGAGCTGCATGGAAGGCTGCCAGAGGAAGGAGCCGGTGGTAGGATCCTTGAGCTTTCTGATCTCTGAGACAGTGCTGTCGTTCATCAGCCACTGAGCGTTCCTTCTGTAGGGCTTCTTCAGAGCGTAGATCAGGGAGATCAGCTCGTCAGCGGTGATCTTGTTAATGGCCGCAGCAGTGACGCCTACGGTGCCGCCGTTGGCTCCGAAGATGCCGGTAGGCTGTCCTGTTCCGGTACCGACGCAGAAGGCAGTCTCTTCAGCGATGCCAAATGCGCGTCCGAACTCGCCTGCCAGATAAGTCTGCAGGTTGAAAGCAGAATCCTGAAGCAGCTCGATGGAGACCTTGGCCAGAGCTGTCAGCTTAAAGGCATCCAGGGTCTTCTGGTCGAATGTGGGATTGCTCTCCGTATATGCGGCGTTCTCAGCGGTCCAGTTGGCTACCACGTGAGAAGCAGCTACAGGGATCTTGCGCTCTGCAGTGGTGCGGATCACGTTGGCCATGCCGCGGACGACGTTATTCTCATCCATAGCGGTGACGATCTGGTTCTCGAACTCTGTGGGCACCAGATAACCGCCGTTTGCGTCAACACCTTCGGACATGACGTTGTGGACCAGCGCCCTGCCTCTGAGGTAGCAGTTGTAGTCTTCGGCGTAATTGTCGGATGCGATTCCGGTCCGGGCCTCAGGCTGCCTTGTGCCGGCGCCGGGTGCGCCGATCAGGGGACTGCCGTTCCATGCGCTCATCTGCGCATCGATCTGGCCCTGGCGCTCCATGCGCTCGATCTGGGCCGTGTAATCCTGGATGTCAGCCTCCATCTTGTCATAAGTCGCGGCATCTTCCGCGGACATGAGGCCGTTCTCATCCTGATGTGTATTCAGGAAATCTTTGGCGTTCTCCCAAAGGTTCGCCCTTTTGGCGAACAGTTCTTTGATAGTCATAAATACCTCCTATGGGGTTTTCGTCAGTGTTTGAGCAGCTCCAGCCTTTTCATCAGCTGGTCTGCAGGTACTGTGTTCTTCGGCTCCTCCGGCTTCGGATGGGCCTGGATGAATTTGTTGATGAATGCGCTGTTGACCACCTTCATCGAGAAGGCCGAAGCGGCTGCTCCTTCCTCTTCCAATTGCGCCGGCGCAAATAAGATCTCGTCGCAGAATTTGAGCTCCAGGGCTTTTTTGGCATTCATCCATGTGGTGTTGTCCATCATCCTGGAGATCTTGTCCCTGGCCATCAGGGTCTTTGTCTCATAGGCGTTAATGATGGATTCTTTTACTTCCTGAAGCATTGCGATGGCTTCCTTGAAGTCTGCTGCGTCCCCCATAGCGATTGTGCTGGGGTTATGGATCATCATCATGGCCACCGGGCTCATGCAGACCTTTGTGCCTGCCATGGCGATGACGGATGCCGCGGATGCCGCGATACCGTCGATCTTGACGGTGATATCGTGCGGGTAGTCCATGAGCATGGTGTAGATCTGGGCCGCTGCGAACACATCCCCTCCGGGGGAATTGATCCACAGCGTGATCGGACCTTCTTCTGCGTAGAGCTCGTCCCGGAACGCCCTGGGAGTCACCTCGTCGCCCCACCAGGTGTCGTTGCTGATCGGGCCGTCCATCATCAAGGTCCGTTCAGATCCAAATTCGTCTTTCTGCTCATTCCGTACCCAATTCCAGAATTTGTCCACGAAATGGATCACCTCCTTGTCAGGCCGGTACCAGTGTCAGAGGAGGATTCCTCCTCTTTCTGGCCGGCATTGTTTGCGTATATGCCTGCGTCCTTCAATTTGCACATATTGCCGTTGATCAGATACAGGTTGCCTCCCTCTTCATCAGGGATGGGGTTCAGGTCTTCCAGTTCCCTGATATCATTGGCGCTCATCCAGCCGTTCTGCCGTGCTATGGAGTATCCGTTCATCCTTGATTGGTAATCGCCTCTGAGCAGGCCGGATACATTCAGCTTGACGAAATATCGGCCTTTTTCTCCCGGAAGGAGCAGTGCCTTGTTGAGCGTCTGTTCCCAGCGAACGACCCATGGGCTCAGCGTGTATACGACGAACTCCAGTGATTGCTGCTCAATGTTCGAGAAGCTCGACTTCTCCAGGTCTCCGATCATGTGTGGAGGTACTCGGAAAATCCTGGCTATCTCATCCAGCTGATACTTTCGTGTCTGGATGAACTGAGCTTCCGAAGGATTGATGGAGATCGGCTCGTATTTTACGCCTTCTTCCAGGACCGCCACCTTTCCGGCATTGTTGCTGCCGCCATAGGCAGCCATCCACGCGTCGCGCAGCTTCCCGGGATCTTTGAGCGTGCCGGGGTGCTGGAGCACTCCGGAAGGACGGGCGCCGTTGTTGAAGAATTTGCTCCCAAATTCCTCGGCCGCCATGCCCATTCCAATGGCGTCCCTGGCCATGGCAATGGGGGAATACCCGATGATCCCGTCGTATCCCAGGCCCGGTATGTGAAGGACCTGGTCCTCCCGGAGAAACCAGGTCTCCGCCGTCCGGCTGACGCCCTCATCTCCGTAGGTCGTGTACATGTAGACCAGCTGGCCGTTCTCGGCCCGGCCGACCTGCATGCGGTCCGGCAGGAGAGGATAGAGCGCGACCACTTCTCCGCGGCCGTTCCGGATGATCTGCGCATATGCGTTCCCGTATGTGCACAGGTGGGACATCAGGGTCTCCCGGAAGACAAATGATGTCATCTCGGGATTCGGCTCATCGTGAAGGAGTATCTGCAGAGGGTGATTTATTGCCCTCCTTTTCCCTCCGTCCGGCTGATACTCGAAGACGTTCAACGGGAGCTGTGCGATCGATTCTGACAGCACGCGGATGCAGGCATATACCGCCGTCTGCTGCATTGCCGTGAATTCATTCACCAGCTTGCCGCTGGTGGACGTCCCGAACAGATAGCTCCTGTCGTTCTTGATGTAGAGGTCCGTTACCTCTTCCTTTGTCGGCTCCCTGGGGTGTAAGAGCCGCGTCAAAAATTTAAAGTCCATATTGGATTCCTCCTAAAACACGATCAGGTCGCGCGTGTCGTAGACGGATTCCCCTTTGGATCCGCCCCTCTTGATTGCCCGGTCCAGTGCCATAACCATCGCCACAGCACCGTCTATCTTCTCTGTAGACTTCTGCTTGTCCATCTTGATGTTGTCTGCCGGGTCTTTCCGGACGTAGACATTGTCCATCATCCATCTCAGGACCCGATTCCCGCCGTGCGCGATCCTGCCTTCCAGTACCAGGCGCATGAGCTCTTTGGTCGGCGGGGACATATCCCGGAAGCCCTGTCCGAAGGGGACTACCGTGAATCCCATCTCCTCCAGGTCCTGCGACAGCTGTGTCGCTCCCCATCTGTCGTAGGCTATCTCCGCAATGTTGTAGATCTTCCCCAGGTCCTCGATCTTCTTCTCGATGTACCTGTAGTGGATGACATTGCCTTCCGTCACTTCCACCAGACCCATCTGCACCCAGGTGTCATACGGCACATGGTCGCGTTTTACCCGCAGGTCCACCGTCTCTTCCGGGATCCAGAAGAACGGCAGGATCAAATACTGCCCTTCGTTCGGGTCATCCGGAGGGAAGACCAAGACCAGGGCTGTAATATCCGATGTGCTCGAGAGGTCGAGCCCTGCGTAGCATTTGCGCCCCAGCAGGCTCTCTTTCATCAGCTGCATCTCATCTACTTTCCCGTCGCATTTGTCCCATTTCTCCATGGGCATCCAGCGGACGGCCTGCTTGACCCACTGGTTCAGGCGCAGCTGGCGGAAGGAATTCTCCTCGGCCGGGTTCTGCTTCGCGCTTTCGCAGGCGTTCCGGACGGTCTCTTCCCGGACTGTGATGCCAAGGGAAGGGTTCGCTTTATACCAGACCTTCGGATCGGTCCAGTCATCATCCCGGTCAGCCCCATAGATGACCGGGTAGAATGTGGAATCATGTTTTCGGCCTTCCAGGATGTCGACCGCCTTCTGGTGTACCTCCCAGCAGATGCTCTCCTGATTGTCTCCCGCTGTGGTTATCAGGAAGAACAGCGGCTGTGTCCTGGCGTCGCCGGAGCCCTTGGTCATGACATCGAACAGCTTCCGGTTCGGCTGTGTGTGCAGCTCGTCGAAGACTACTCCGGAGATGTTCAACCCGTGTTTTGTGGCTACTTCCGCCGACAAAACCTGATAGAAGCTGTTGGTCGGCTGGAACAGGATCCTGTTCGCGGATTCTATGATCTTGCAGCGTTTCATTAGGGCCGGGCAGAGCTTGATCATGTCCACAGCCACGTTGAAGACGATCTTGGCCTGCAGGCGGTCAGCTGCACATCCATAGACCTCTGCCCGCTGCTCACCGTCCGCGCAAAGGAGAAGAAGCGCGACCGCTGCTGCCAGCTCCGATTTACCCATCTTCTTAGGGATCTCGATATACGCTGTGTTGAACTGGCGGTAGCCGTCTGCTTTCAGGGTTCCGAAGATGTCCCGGATGATCCTTTCCTGCCACTCCAGGAGCTCGAACGGCTTGTTATACCACAGCCCCTTGGTGTGCCGGAGCGACCTGATAAAGGATACGGCAAAATCAGCGGTCGCCTTGTCGTAATGTGAAGTTTCCAGCATGAATCTTGTCGGGCTGTAATCCATAAAACTCCATCAAAAAAGCACCTCTGCCGAGGTGCTTACAAACTCTTCTGCTTGAACAGGTTCTCCATCATGTCGGTGTGCGGGTTCCCCGCGGAGTAATCTGTCGCGCAGTTCTCTTTGACGATCTGATATATCTCGGCCCAGTCCCTGGCCATGGCTGATTTGTACTTTTCAGCCATGGATACGAACGGGCTTGCAATCGGTTCCGATGTGGTCGGGTGCTTTGCCGTCAGGCCGTACTCGCTGATGACATCTTCGCACTGGATCCATCTGGCAGCGCTCATGGCGTACCGTTCGATGGAGTCCGGATTCACCAGCTGGTCCACGCCTTTCTCGTTGAGCCAGCGCCATGTGGCGGCGTAGATCTTCTTGGCCATGAAGCTCTTCCCGTTGGCCTGTTTCCGGCCGAGGAAGGCTTTCGGTTTCGGCATGTCCCGCCCCGGAGGCAGTTCTCCAGGCTCCGGGGGCGTCAGTACTTTTATATTTCTATGGCCAGTGTTTCCATCGGCAATTCTATCTGCCAGGGCCTTCTTTTTGGCACCGGATCCGGCCCTCCGGCCGCCTCTCATTGTGCCGTCTTTAGCCATTTTTCAGCTCCTTACCCAGCTGGGCCCTATTTTGGGCGTTTGAAACTGCGAAAATTCACACGTGAGTCCCCCGCCGTTCCCTTAGCTGTCTGAATTTTGAGATTTTAGTACCCCCTCCCCCTCCCCTGCCTGTCAATTGCCGATAAAATCTGATAATTAACAGGCGGTTCAGAGGTTCAGGAGTAACGAGTAAGAGAAAGATTCCGCGATGTCAGCGGTCGTGCCACATGTCTCCGCGCTCTGCATGCAGACGGGAGTGGCAGCTCTTGCACAGAGCCTGCAGGTTCCCTGCTGCATGCGTGCCGCCTTCGGCAAGCGGGAGACGATGATGCACGTGTTCGGTCCGGGGAGGGACCATTGTAGGAGGACAGCCAGCGTCTAACCATTTCTGATAGCAGATCTCACAGAACGGATGAGCTGCAATATAGGCGGCGCGGATCTCCGGCCATGAGCCTTTGTACCTGCGCCTGCTGCCGGGCTCCCTCTTGTATTTCTCATACCTGGCATTCATGATCCTGGTATGTTCGGGACAATACTTCTTGTCCGTCAGCTCCGGGCATCCCGGGAACCTGCAAGGGTGCTTTGGTCTTCGCGGCATGTGTTCCTCCAATGGCGGGAGGCGCCTGCTGTTTCCAGCCTGCGCCCTCCCCGAATTCTCACGGTAACATTTTAGCAGATGCCAATATAACATTTCATAACATCTTCATTCATCCAGGAACTGGGCCTGGAATGCTTTCAGCGCCCAGCCATGCATGTTGACCGTGTACTGGTAATCGTGGCCGATGGCTGCCGCGATCTCCCCGAACTTTTCCCCCAGCACATACCTGTGGTAGAGGATGTTGGAATATGTCGCGGAGTCCATACTGTGGATCTGGTCTACGATAAGCCTGCGCTTCCTGATGTACTGGCTCTGCAGGTCCTTGATCTTCTTGGATATCTCTACCGCTTCGAGGACATTGTCCATGGGCTCCATCACATTTGATGTCTGCACTCTTTCTTTCAGAGCGGGAGACGATGTCGCTTCGGCCATTGTCATTAACTCTGAGTATTCAAGGATCTCGTGGTCTATCAGGTATCCCAGCCTCCGGAGCTGGGACAGATATTCTTTAGCTGTCATATCTTCTCCATCTGCTCAGTCGCCTGCGCCATCTTCTCATCTTCTTTTCCATGATCCGCGCTACCCTGTGTGGATCATACAGATAGGTGCCTTCCAGAATGGACAGGACATTCTGCACATCCGCAATCTCTTCATGGATGTGGTCCGTCATCTCGTCCATGCTTCCGGCCACTGGGTTCTCTCCTCTCAGGCATCTGGCCATCTTCAGCGCGGCCTGCGCCAGTTCTGAGCATTCCTCTGCCAGCTGCTCCAGGGCGGCTGCTGCCCCGATGCGGTTAATGATATCCATGCATCCCCCTTTCTGTTACTTAACCATGTTTACGATCTTCTCGATCGCTGTGATCCGCGGTGCGAGGATCCAATTGGACATATCGACCGCCGATACTATGATGACGACGATTATTATTACGGCCGGGATCGCATAGAGGAATGTTATAATGCCGAAGTCTTCCGGCTCCAAATCCCTCCCTCTATTCAGTGTGAGCGTGTGCTTCCATAGGATCACCACGATGATCAGCAATATTGTGAGTGCGATCAGCACGATCACATCGCCCGCGATCTCCCGTCTGGCCATCTCTGCCACCAGGCCGCTTACTGTTGTCCCATACTTCTCCGCCAGGGCTTCCAGCGTTTCCTGCATCTTCTCAGTCAATTCTCTTCCTCCTTGTAGAACGGGCAATTATATCTGACCTGCTGCCCGAGCCGCGGGCAGTATTCACATTCGCTGCGGCCGGCGCAGGTGTTACAGTTTCCTGCTGCCTGGATCTCACGTAAGACCCTGAGGCTGTCAAGTATATACGCAAGGTCCGCTATGATATTATCAATCCTGTTCATACAAACCTCCTGGGTTCCAGATTAACCTCAACCTCGCAGCCTGTATCGATGAGCTCCCGGATCGTATAATCTCTCAGATCTCTCTGCTGAGATCTGCGATAGATTTCGTCCTGGAGCTTATAACCCTCGAGCTCCCAGATCTTATTTTTGATCCGGTCTTTACAGATTTTTACTCCAATCTCCTCGTCATAATTGGCCGGATCCACGCATGATGACGACTCAGTTATAACAAATCCGTTCGGGAGCTTGGCCGAGACAATTGTCGTCTTACCATAAACCGTTTGCGTTTTAAATTCTGTCGCCTCGACGATCTTGTCGATCTGTTCGCTTGTTACTGTATTGGCATTCATAAATAGCCCTCCCAGCTTCACCCGGTTTTGATACCCGGTTAAAATATTCCTCATTCTTCTATCCGGCATTCCTTCCTGGTCGTTTTATTACACGGCCCTCCGTTGATGTAGCAATCTGTCTTTTTGCACTCTGCATTCTTTTCTGGGTCACATGGGTATATCCCCGCGTTCGCGTTTGCGCAGTACCAGGATCCTGTAGGATAGATTCCCAGCAGGGAGCATCTTCCCTGCAGGCTGTCCGCCTGCTTTTCCCACCATCCGCAGTCCCTGCACCTGATGACTTGCGGTGATTCCTCGATCGGGCAATGTTCGTATTGCTCCGCGTAGGTTTCATAAGACCTGCTTTCCGGGAGCAAATAGCAGTCTCCCTCTTTATCATGAAATCTACAGCCACGACATTCTTCAGGCTTTTCGCTAATGTTCTTCAAGACAACCATCCGGATCGCTCCTCCTATTCCATGCACCTATCGCCTTGAACAATCCTGATCCGTTGCATTTATCGTCAGTGTAGGTGGCGGTCCTGGCCTGGCAGTCCCCACAGATGATATATGCAGTCGGATAAGAATTCCAAGCAACTCCCGTTTTTAACTCTGCTTTCCCGCCGCAAAATGGGCATTCCTTTAACTCTGGCAATTCTTTTCTCCTTCCTCCCGCCTTTTTGCCCCGAAGACGCTCTGGCAGGTTGAGAACGGCGCGACGTGATGGTCTGCGACTCTGCACCGGTGATCGATGTAATTTACACAGTCCTCACAACGGATCACATCTGAATCCTTCTCCTCTCTCAGGCGCTTTAGTTCTTTCAGCCAGCCTTCAACCAAACGCAGTTTCTTCGCTGCGGCTTTCATTCTGACGTATGTGTGAATGTCCTTTTCACGAAGCCCTTTTAATCTTTGTTCTTGTCCGTCAGCGCTTTCCTTGAATTCCCTTATCATTTCGTCCAGTGTCATTCCTGCTCACCTGCCCTCTTGTTGTACTTAATTACTGCTGCTTTCGGGAATCTATTGCAGATAGCATTGTCAAATGAAATCATTGCTCCGCAGTTCTTGTAATTCGTGCAGGTAAAGAACAGCAGTCCGCCGATTCCCTCTGCCTGTTTTACCTTTCCACCGCAGAACGGACATGGTTTTAATTTATCATTTCTCATAAAGTCATCTCCTCGGATCATAACTCGATTTCTCGCACCACATCTTCCAGACCACTTCTCCTTGACACCTTCCGGAAATCCGGAAGGTGTCAAACTATACATAGTCACCTCTGTCAGATAGTCTTGCCGAATGCGATCTGTTCGTACACCTCCCCGGATGCCGACTCTTCTGCACCATTCTTGATGTCAAACAAATCCTGCATGGAAATCTCAACCTTGGTGTCCTTCATGTCCTGCTGAAGCTGTCTCATTACGGCCTTGTTGACATATGCCGTCTTATTGAAGTTGCACTGCTTGCAGAAGAAATCCAGAAAGATATTCACATCCGGCTTAATACTGCATGAAAAAGTGCCGTCCTGTGATTGTGTGTCTCTGTACCTGTCGTTCCTTGGTTTTCTCATGTTTTCTCCTTATCTGATGACGTAAATTACTGTTCCTCTCCCACAAAACGTCTACTGCCGCTTGAACAACTCGGGCTACTTGTTGAGTACCTGCAGGGCGGCTTTTTTTGCTTCTTCAATCATCTGATTGACACGGCTAAGCGATATATACTGTTTGTTGTTAATCCATACATGGTCTTTGTCGGCGAATCTGATGTTCCCGACATTAATGTCGTGAGCTTCCTGCTCTGCGGAAGGAAGTGCCTTCGCAATCTTTTCGAGCGCCAGTGCGATCTTATGGATGTCACGGCAGAGATGTTCTTCCTGTACCTGTTTCATTTTTCCTCACCGCCTATTATTTCAAAATGTTCATTCCACAACCAGTTCAACGCCTTCAGCAACACAGCCTTTGATACTCCGTTGTGAGTAGCCATATCCAGAATAATTCTGATCGCAACCCCCTTTTCTTCTGCTGTGTACTCATCGCTGTCGATATTGTCCAGAATCATATATGCCTGACCAATTTTCATTCGTTCTCACCCCACTTTCCGGAATAATATGCCCACAGAAGCAGAAGTATAATGATTGCTGTTATGTTGCCTGTCATTCACCGCCGCCTTCCACCATGTCAATGACTATCGTTGCCAGCAACACGATCGTTCCCACAAGAAACATAAATGCACTTATAGTAACCGCCACATCGTTACGGCTGAAAAAAGCACAATGAAGGATATGATGATTATGACGGCGGATAAAGGTTTTGCTATTGCTGTCTTCATTCCTTCTCACCGCCTTCCTGAAATCTCGTCTGAGATGGATAAATATTAAATGTGCAATGATGACAATTCTTAACTGTCACCTGTGCAGGAAATCCATCATAAGCCTCAGCAAGCTTTTCAATCTGTTCGGTTGCTTCTTCAAAACCATTTGTCTCGCAGTTAAGTCTTACGTTACAGTCCATTCTTTTTCCTTTCTGCCCTACTGCAAAAATCTCTGTCTGGCACTATTGTATCGATTCTTTTTTGCAGGCAATCCATACCACGATAAAATCTGCGCTTATCTGCCCTACCGTACCACTTGCAATCCTTACAGCGGATAATATCTGGCTGTGCGGACGGAAGTTCGTCAATAGCTTTCAGCAGGTTCGCGTCATGTTCTAAGCAACTGACAATGCCGATCGCAAGCTTGTAAACGTCCGTGCCTGACGCATCCTTTACCATCAGCGACTTAAAGTATTCGTGTATCACGTCTTTAGCTTTTTCGGCTTCAATCAGCCTCATCCCATCACCTCATTTCCTCATCGGCCAGCTCGTAGACCCTGCCGCGGTACCAGAAC
>CAMOGQ010000029.1 GCA_946614165.1 uncultured Lachnospiraceae bacterium | reverse complement strand
TCGGACTCCTGATCCTGGGCATCGTCTGCGCCATCCCCGGCCTGTCCGCCATCCTGGGCCCCGGCGCCGTCATCTCCCAGATCCTGGGCTCCATCATGGGCGCTGAGATCGCAGCCGGCAGGATCTCCCCTCATCTGGCACTGGTGGGCCTGTTCGCACTGAACTGCCACGCAGCCTGCGACTTCATCCCTGTAGGCCTTGGCCTTGCGGAAGCAGAGACAGAGACCGTGGAAGTCGGCGTCGTATCCGTCATGTACTCCCGCTTCATCACCAGCTGGATCCGCATCCTGCTGGCAGTGGTCTTCTCCATCGGCCTTTACACAGCAGCCTGATCCGGGAGCAGAAAAGTTACTGAAATAAATCCAGGAAAATGTTGAAATAAGGAGTTCATCAGGAGGGTATCAGATGAAAGTCATTTATGAGAATCAGGTAAAGGCATGCGGCATCGCGGTAGAAGAGTTCAAGGATGCAGGCATGTTCATCATCTTCGGCGACAACGCTCCCGAAGAGATCAGAGACTACTGCTACAGCGTCAGCGTCAATCCCATAAACGGGGAGATCAAGGCAGGCCAGTACGTAGTCATTAACGGTGAAGAGTTTAAGATCACCTGCGTCGGCTATGAAGCCCCCGTTACCTTAAAGGGCCTTGGCCACTGCACCTTCAGCTTCACCGGCGCCGAAGAGGCAGAGCTTCCCGGCACCATCTACGTGGAAGCAAAGCCCATGCCCGATATGGGGATCGGCACTGTCCTTCAGATCATCGAGAAGTAAAAGTAAGTCTGCCATAAAAAAAGAAATGAGCCAGGGGAATATCAATACGCCCCTGGCTCATTTCGGCTGCCGCCTTACTCTGCCTTGGGAAAGCTTCCGGCTGTCCGGAGCTTTCCGTCGTAATTTTTTTTATCGTCTGTTTTATTCTTCTTCGTCGTCTTTTCCCTGATCCTCTCCTTCTTTCTGGACTTCCTTCATGGTACGGTAAAATTTTGCCATAAGGGGCACATAGGTCAGGAAGAAGATCCCGGCAGCGGCGGGACGGACCTTTTTCTTATGGTCCTCCCTTATCAGCATGCCAAGGAGCATCCCTAAGGAGATAAGGCAGAACTTCAGGACTGCGATGATCTTCCAGTCACTGTTTTCGATATAGCGGTTGGCGATGACAAAAAGCTTTTTCACGGCGCACCTCCTTACAGGGCTGTAAATTTACGGAACGGGTCTCATTAAATCAGGAACTGGTCCTTCACAGCCCTCTTCAGAGTCCAGAGACGGATGAAGGTATCTCCCTGTACCCGGAACCAGTGCTCTGAACTGCAGGGGAATACTCTGGAGGTAAATACCGCGTCGCCGTCGTTGACAAAGATCTCCACGGAACTTGAATCCACGAAGATCCGCAGGTGGAAGAGGCCGTTTTCCAGAGGACGGGTCCGGCTTTCGCCTTCCTCCAGGTTGAAGCGGGTCTGCATGCCGCTGCGGTCTACGGTGATCTCCTTTGACGCATCGCTGTAGGTCACTTTGATGCCGCCCTGTCCTGCCTCATCGGTAAAGAGATCCACTTCCACATCGCCTTTGCGGCAGTCCAGCTGAAGCTCTGCCGCTCTGGGCAGGGCAAAGACGCCGTTTCCGTTCTCCTGCGGATGGATGCGTTCGTCCCGCAGCTTTCGCAGCTCCGGCAGAGGCTGCTGGATCAGACGGCGGCCCCGGATGGTCAGCTCTCTGGGAAGGGTAAGGCAGCCGGCCCAGTCCTCTTCGTCGGTGGGATAGGAGACGTCCGGCAGGCCCATCCAGGCGATGAGGACGGCCTTGTCGCTGTCCTGGAGGTTGTTGGCGCAGGCGGCCGCATAGGAATCGAAGCCGAAGTCCAGAACATGGAACTGGCCGTCGGGGGTGAAGGTCAGGCTGTCCCAGTCCATGGAGCCCAGGATATAGCCGTTGTGGTTCTGACTGCCGCCCCTGCCGGGCAGGGTCATGTGCTGGGGGCAGAGGAGCAGGACTTCACGGCCTCCGATCTGCTCGATGGAAGGGCACTCCCACATATCCCCGAAGTTCTCAAAGCCGGGGACCTTGAGCTCTCCCGCAAAGGTCCAGCCGTGCTGGAGCTCTTCGGAGGTGTAGACCAGAACGCAGCCCCGTTTGTCCTTTGTCTGGGCCCCGATCAGCATGTAGTAGGTATCCCGGCCTGGAACTTTAATGATTTTGGGATCTCTCTGGTGCTCGGTATAGTCGGGATTGGAGCCGAAAAGGGGAAGGGGGTACTTTTCCGGCCAGCCGTCGTTTCCAAGTCTGGCCAGGCAGGTATAGGCGTGGCGGGTCCAGTCGGCGTCCCTGTGGTTGCCCGTGTAGTAAAGATAGATCTTGTCGCCGATGGGCATGGCGGATCCGGAATAGACGCCCTTGTTGTCATAGCCGTCCTCCTGGTCCGGCAGAAGGCATACGCCCAGGTTCTTCCAGGTGACCAGATCCTTTGATACGATGTGGTACCAGTGCTTCAGGCCGTGGACAGCGCCCCAGGGACACCACTGATAAAAGAGGTGCCATTTGTTGTCATGCCAGACAAAACCGTTGGGGTCGTTCATCAGTCCCGTCACAGCCTGGTTGTGGAAGGTCTGTCGGTAAGGGGATGCAGAAATTGCCTGATAGAGCGCCAGCAGTTCCTGAGGATCCTTCAGATAACGATATCTTTCTTCTTTGGTCCAGGTTCTCATAGCAGATTTCCTCTCCTTAATGGAAACAGATTGAAAAGCTTCTTACGTCTTCCATTATACTATCGGATCAGTACAATACAAAGCATGCACATGCGGAATTGCGTTTTCGGGCAGGCTGATGTTCCCTGCATGGGCTTTGCGGAGAGGGTGGGAGAGGCATATAATGGAGGGGCGGAAAGAAAACGGACAGAAAGGGAGAAGACTATGCTGCAGGGTGCACAGCTGATCAAAGAGATCTTTATAGACTGGGAGAAAATCGGCAGGGACAGCTATCTGAGAAGCATTCCGGCCCTTGGAGGCCTGGAGAGGCTGTCTTTTACTCATCCCGTCACCTTCTTCGTGGGAGAGAACGGAAGCGGCAAGTCCACCCTTCTGGAAGCCATTGCCGTCTGCTTCGGCTTTAATCCGGAGGGCGGAACAAGGAACTACAGCTTCTCCACCTATGATTCCCATTCCGAACTGTGCGGTGCCATGCGCCTTTCAAGAGGGGTGCGGAAGGCCGGATGGGGGTATTTTCTCCGGGCGGAGAGCTTTTACAACGTGGCTACCATGGAAGAGGAGTACAGCAGGGGGCCGGGAGGCAGGCCCCAGCATTTCCATGAAAAGTCCCATGGGGAAAGCTTTCTGGCCCTTGTGCAGAATTCTTTCCGGGGAGGCGGCTTTTACCTTCTGGACGAGCCGGAAGCGGCCCTGTCCCCCCAGAGACAGCTGACCCTTCTGGTGGAGATCGACCGATGTGCAAGGGAGGGTGCCCAGTTCATTATCGCCACCCACTCCCCTATCCTTTTGGGCCATCCCGGTGCGGAGATCTTAAGCTTCGACGAGGGGTGGATCCATCCTGTTTCCTATGAGGAAACAGAAAGCTATCAGGTGACTTCTCTTTTTATAAACCACAGGGACAGGGTCCTGAAGGGACTTCTGGAGGACTGAAGAAGGGACGCCTTGCCGGGCAGTTCAGCAGGCCGGACAGGAAAAAAAGGGAGAATCTCAGGAATCTTTGGAAGTATTTGCGGCATGACACTTGAAGACTCACCGGCCTTTCTGATATAGTACATGATACTGTCCGGACTCAGGACAGAAGATTAAATTCGGAGGACATCTGTGTGAGAGCTTATGAGCGGTTACTGAAATATGCGGCGGTCAATACGACCAGCTTCAGAGAAGGAGAGGGAACGCCTACAGGGAAGGGACAGTTCGACCTGGCTTATCTCCTGGAAAAGGAAATGAAGGAAATGGGACTGGAGGGCGTCTTCGTGGACGAGCACGCCTATGTCTACGGCTTTCTTCCGGCCACGCCCGGCTATGAAGCCTGCAGGTCCATCGGTTTCATATCCCATCTGGATACGGTGAATGACTGCGGAGGCACGGATGCCCATCCCCAGGTGGTGGAATGTTATGACGGATCCCCCATTCCCCTGGGAACATCCGGAAGAGTCCTGGATCCGGAGGTCTTCCCCCATCTTAAGGAATGTATCGGAAAGACCATCCTGACCACCGACGGGACTTCTGTCCTTGGCGCCGACGACAAGGCCGGCATCTCCGAGATCATGACCATGTGCGAGACCCTGATCCGGGAAAAGATCCCCCACGGCAGGATCTGCATCAGCTTTACGCCGGACGAGGAGATCGGCCATGGGGCTTCTCTTCTGGACCTGGAAAAATTCGGAGCGGACCTGGCCTATACCGTGGACGGCTCCGTTCCCGGAGAGGTGGTCTACGAGACCTTCCATGCGGCGGCGGCCCGTCTTACAGTCCGGGGCTTCAGCGTACACCCCGGCTCGGCCAAGGGAAGGATGATCAACGCCATGAAGGTGATCATGGAAGCTAATGCCATGCTGCCTCAGGAGGAGGTACCGGAAAAGACAGAGGGCAGGGAAGGCTTCTATCATCTGACGGGAGCCCGGGGCAGCGTCACGGAAGCTTCCGCCGACTACATCCTCAGGGACCACGACGCTGTAAAGATCGAGGAAAAGAAGCAGAAGATGCAGGAGATCGCCCGCCTGCTCAACGAAAAGTACGGAGAAGGGACGGCCACCTGCTATGTACACGATCAGTACAGGAACATGGCAGAGGTCATAGAAAAGTACCCCGAAGTGCTGGAAGCTGCAAGGAAGGCTTCAGAGACCTGCGGCCTTACGCCTGTTTCCGAGCCTGTCAGAGGCGGGACCGACGGAGCCCAGCTTTCCTTCCGGGGCCTGCCCTGTCCCAATCTGGGGACCGGGGGCTACGCCTACCACGGCTATTATGAGCATGCGGTGGCGGAAGAGATGGACTTGTGCACGCAGGTGCTGGTGGAAGTGGTCAGGGAATTTTCCCGGATGAAGGATAAGGACGAAGAGAAAGTACAGGAAGAGAGCAGTAAAAAAATTGCTTAATTCATTTCAGAAAATGAATCTGTAAAAAAGCCAAGGCGCCGGGTCCCTGAGCGGGATCCGGCGCCTTCTTTGGTGCTGGTATATGTGTAAGATAATACCGAACGGATTTATTCTTCGGTCACGGCTTCGGGATGAAGCTCGCCTTCGCTCTTTGCTACCATGACAGCGGCTGCTGCGTCGCCCACGATGTTGGGGATGACGCGGGCCATGTTCAGGATCCTGTCGATGCCGGCCAGAAGAGCGATGGTCTCCAGAGGAAGGTTGACGGCATTCAGGACGATGGTCAGCATGACCAGGCCGGAGCCGGGGATGCCGGCAGTGCCAACGGAAGCCAGGACAGCTGTGACCATGACCATGATCTGCTGGGTCACGGACAGGTGGATGCCGAAGACCTGGGAGGCGAAGACAACGGCTACGGCTTCATAGATGGCGGTGCCGTTCATGTTCATGACAGCGCCGAAGGGGATGACGAAGTCCGCGATCTTGTCGGAAACGCCCAGCTTTTTGGTGCACTTAAGGTTGATCGGGATAGTGGCAACGGAAGAGCAGGTGGCGAATACGAAGAGCATGGCTTCCTTCATGGTGGCGAAGAACTTTAAGGGGCTGATCCTTGCGTAGAGACCCACCATAAGACCGCCCTGTACCAGCACGGTGTAGAGGAAGCAGGTCAGGTAGCATGCGAAGATGGCCTTGAGGTAGGGAAGCATGACGCTGAGGCCGTACTTGCCTACGATGTCAGCCATAAGTCCGAATACGCCGAAGGGAGTGAACTCCAGGACGATGTTGGTGATCTCCTTCCAGGCGTCGGTCCAGGAACGGAAGAAGTTTAAGACCGGATCGCCCTTTTCGCCCAGAGCGATCAGAGCAAAGCCAAGAAGCAGGGCAAAGAAGATGATCTGCAGCAGGTTCTGGTTGGCCAGGGCGTTGAAGGGGTTTGTGGGGATGATGTTGAGCAGGGTCTCGGAGATGCTGGGGATCTCTTTGGCGTCATAGGTCACGCCTGACTCCATGACGAAGCCGGCCCCGATATTCAGAACGTTGCATACCACCAGGCCGATGGCCACTGCGAAGGCGGTGCCGCCCAGGAAGATGGCCAGGGTCTTGCCGCCGATCTTGCCCAGGGTCTTGAAATCCTTGACGTCTGCCGCAGAGCAGATGAGAAGGCCAAGGACCAGGGGCGCCACCACCATGGTCAGAAGCCTTGTCAGGATGGTGCCCAGGAAAGCGACGCTGGATGCTTTTTCGCCTGCGATCAGGCCGAAAATAATACCCAGCACAAAGCCGATCATGATGCGGGTGAACAGGCTCATCTTGTTCCATTTGCCCAGAAGTGTCTTCATGTTTCATTTCCTCCCTTTAAAAATCCTTTATACAAATCTGCAGACGTGGTCTACGGCGATGTCCGAGAATCCGTAGGCTTCCGCCTTGGTCATCCTGCCGTTGCAGATGTCGTGCATGACGGCCAGGAGTTCTTTTCCCATTTCCTGATAGGTCTTTTCGCCTCTGACGATGGCGGAAAGATCCACGTCCATGTTGTCTTCCATCTTTTTATAGGTCAGCTCGTTGGCGGTGACTTTCAGGACCGGAACGATGGCGTTGCCTGTAGGAGTGCCTCTGCCGGTGGTGAAGATCACGGCCTGGCAGCCGCCCGCCACCATGGAGGTAACGGAGGAGATGTCGTAGCCTGCCGTATCCATGACCAGGGCGCCGCGCTTTGTGGGACGCTCTGCCTGCTCCAGAACTTCCACGATTGGCCTTGTGCCGCCCTTGCGGATGCAGCCCAGGCTCTTCTCGTCAAGGGTGGAGAGGCCGCCTGCCTTGTTGCCGGGAGTGGGCTGGCCTGCCCTGCAGTCCTGGCCCGCTGCCAGCAGATGGTCTTCATAGGCCCTGCAGACTTCGATGATCTCATTGTGGATCCTGGGAGTGGCCGCTCTCTTGGCTACCACGTGTTCGCCGCCGATCCATTCGATGGACTCACTCATCATGGTGGTGGCGCCCAGGTCTACCAGAAGGTCGGAGAGTTCGCCTACGGCGGGGTTGGAGGCGATGCCGCTGGTGGCGTCGGATCCGCCGCACTCGATGCCCATGAAGAGCTCGGAGATATCAAAGAGTTCCTTCTGCTGCATGCCGGCTTCGGCGGCCATGTCTCTGGCGGCCCGGACGGCCTTTTCAATGGTCTTTAAGGTGCCGCCCTCGTCCTGAATGCCGAAGGAGACAACGGGCTTGGAGGTCATCTTCTGGATCTTTTCCTTCAGCAGTTTGTGGCCTACGGTCTCGCAGCCCAGGCCGATGATGACCACGCCGTATACGTTGGGGTTGCAGGCAAAGCCTGTCAGGACTTTCTGGGACATGGCCGTGTTGGCGGCAACGTCGGAGCAGCCGGTGTTGAATACGATGTTGACGGCGCCTCTGACCTGGCTGGCCACGATGCGGGAGCTTTCGGATCCGCAGGCGCAGGTGGGAAGGATCAGGACATGGTTGCGGATGCCGGGCCTGCCTTCGGCTCTTCTGTAGCCCCAGAACTGCATGCCGGACTTTCCTTCCACCAGGGGAAGCTCTTCTTCTTCTCCGGAAGCGTCTACCAGCTCGCTGTCATAGTCCCTGGGAACGCTGTAGATGTTTTCGTGGTTTACCAGGTGTCCCTTTGCGATCTCCTTCGTTGTCCGGCCGATCAGCTCGCCGTACTTGCGGACGTCGCTTCCTTCTGCAAGATCTGTCAGGGCGATCTTGTGGCAGTAGGGGATATCTTCCCTGGCTGTCAGGGAAAGTACTTCTTCGCCGCAGCGGTAGGTGACTTCTTCTCCGGCCTTTACAGGACTGACACAGGTCACTACGTTATCGGCCCTGTCCATCATTAATGCGTTTACGGATGCCATCTTTCTTCCTCCTTATTCGATTTGCTTTCGGGGTTTGTTTTCTTTGTGATTCCATCATACAGTGGGGTTGACTATAACGCCAATTCCTGATATTTACATATATATAACCTGCGGTTATAGTCTGAAGGCCAGGGAAATGAGCGCGTAAGAAGCATGAAAAAGCCCGTCCGGGGGCTCCGGAAAGGGCGAAAAAAGGAGAGATCAGATGGAAACAGAGATGCGGTATATATACGAAGTCTCAAGGACGGGCAGCTTTTCAAAAGCGGCGGAGAACCTTTATGTCTCCCAGCCCGCTCTGTCCAAGTCCATTAAAAAAACAGAGGATGCCATCGGCATGCCTCTGTTTGACAGAAGGGCCCATCCCCTGCAGCTGACGGAAGCGGGGCAGGCCTATTTAAAAGCCATTGAAAAGATCCTCCTTGCGGAAAAGGATCTGTCGGATCAGATCAGGGATATAAGGGATCTGGAGAAGGGACAGATCAGCATTGGGGGATCCAACTATGTCAATACATCCATCCTGCCGGATCTTCTGACATCCTTCCAGGAGCGCTATCCCGGAGTGCAGATCCGCCTGGTGGAATTCAGCTCGGCCAGACTGTCCCAGATGCTTGCAAAAAATGAGCTGGACCTGACCTTCAGCTGCAACATGGAATTCATGCAGGACTTCAAAAAGCAGGAGGCTTTCCGGGACCGGCTCCTGATGGCGGTGCCATGGAACGCCCCCATCAACGAGACCCTGGGAGACAGATCTTTCGGGGTGGAGGAGATCATTCAGGGAGACCATCTGCGGATGAAAAAACCGCCGGTGGAGATATCAGCCTTCCGGGGCCTTCCCTTTATCGCCCTGGACCAGGGCAACAACCTCTATGACAGGGCGTTACAGATCTTCAGGGAGGCCGGCTTTGATCCCGAGATCCGGATCGTCCTCCAGCAGATGACCACGGCTTTCAAGCTGGCGGAAAGCGGCTTCGGGATCACCATGACCTGCGACCGCCTGGTCAGGGCCTCCTATACGGACCTTCGCTTTTATGCCATCGACTCCCCTCTGGCGGACAGGATCTTTTACATGCTTCTTCCCAGGAGGGCCTATGTCCCGGTGGCCGTGCAGAGGTTCATGGAGCATTTTAAGAGCAATATCTGAAAAAGGAAGCTGCAGCGGCCCGGGGCCGAAGCAGCTTCCTTTATAATTACGTGGATGAAAGGCAGTCTCAGACAGACGAAGAAACAGGGGACTTATACAGCGGCTTTCACGGCGGCGATCTCCCCTTCGAACCAGGAAACGGCCCTGTCCATGCCTTCGCCCGTCACGGCGCTGATCCGGAGGACCTGCGCTTTGGGATTCAGGGCATGGATCCTTTCCCTGGCCTTCTCAAAATCGAAATCGAAATAGTCCAGAGTATCAATTTTGGTAATGAGGACCAGGTCACAGACCTGGAACATAAGAGGGTATTTGAGGGGCTTGTCGTCGCCTTCCGGAACGGAGACGAGGGAAACGTTTTTATGGGCCCCGGTATCGAATTCCGCGGGGCAGACCAGGTTTCCGATATTTTCCAGGATCAGAAGGTCCAGGCCCTTTGTATCATATTCGGACAGGGCTCTGGCCGTCATATCCGCGTCGATATGGCAGAGGCCGCAGTTGTGGATCTGGAGGGACTTTACTCCCGTCAGATCCGCCACCCGCTGGGCGTCCAGGCTGGATTCTATGTCCACGTCCATCTCCCCGATCCTGTACCGGCTCTTCATGGAGTTAATGAGGGCGGTGAGAAAGGTGGTCTTTCCGCTGCCGGGGGCGGACATGACATTGACAAAGAAGGTCCCCTGAGATGTCATATCCCTGCGGATCCGCTCCGCCTCCCTGTCGTTTTTTGCAAATACGTTTTCCTGCACCTGAATGACTCTTACGCTGCTCATATTTATCCCTCTTTTATCTTTACGATCATTTCTTTCAGACGGCGGATCCAGCCATCATACCCCTCCCCTGTGCGGGAGGAGACAAAGAAGACTTCTGCCCTGGGGTTCCTCTCCCGGATCCCGGAAAGGACCCGTTCCCTGCTGAAGTCAAAGACCGGCAGGGCGTCGATCTTATTGATGAGAACGGTATCGCATACCTGGAACATGAGAGGGTATTTTACGGGCTTGTCGTCTCCCTCCGGAACGGAGAGGATGGCGACGCATTCATGGGCCCCGGTATCATATTCCGCAGGGCAGACCAGGTTTCCTACGTTTTCGATGAAGATGACGTCCAGTCCGTCTTCCCCCAGTTCCATAAGGCCCTGCTGGGTCATTCCGGCGTCCATGTGGCACATGCCGCCCGTATGGAGCTGGACGGCGGGGATCCCCTGGTCAAGAAGGGCCTGGGCGTCCACGCTGGCGTCGATATCACATTCCATGACGCCAAAACGGAAGGTATCCTCCAGGGCATGAATGGTCCTGGAAAGGAGGGTGGTCTTGCCGGCCCCGGGGGATGCCATGACGTTGACAAGAAGGGTGCCTTTCTTTTTCAGGCGGTCCCGGATCTTATCCGCGGTCACTTCGTTGGCCCTGAAAATATTCTGTTTCAGCTCTATTACCTTTACCCGGTCCATGTCCATAACCAATCACTCCTTTGCTGCCGGTCAGCATGATAAGCCTATTTTAGACGCAGGAGAGGGCATCTGTCAAAAAATGCAAAAACAAGCCCCCGGTTTTCCGGAAAAAACCGGCAAAGTGCAAACATGAAAAAGAAAATGATCTGTGAGATAATGACCCTCGTAAAAAAGAATACATAGCCAGCTGATCACAGCGTGAAATAGAGGAGTGCTAAACCTCATATTTCGCGCTGTTTTTTTGTGTAGGAAAGATACAGAAGAAGTAAAAAGCGGATTTTTATCTCTGCGATCATATTTCCGAAGCAGGCCGCCCCGCATTCCCGCGGGAGAGGGAGCCGCTATGACAAAAGAAAGAGAGATGAAAATGAAAAAAGAAAATCAGGAGTATCTTGCCACGGAAAAACTGGGGAGGCTGATGAAAAAATATGCCCTTCCCTGCATCATATCCCTTCTGGTGGGGGCCCTTTACAACATCGTAGACCAGATCTTTATCGCCAACGCGGACTATCTGGGTTCCTACGGCAACGCAGCCAGCAACGTAGTTTTCCCCCTGACGGTGGCGGCCCTGGCCATAGCGGTCATGATCGGGGACGGGGCCTGTGCCTTTGTCAGCATCAGCCTGGGGATGAAAAAGAAAGAGGAAGCGGAAAAGAGCGTGGGAAACGCCATCCTCCTGGTTCTGGGAGCTGGTCTTCTCCTGATGGCCTTTTATCTTGTGTTTCGGGATTCGATCCTGACCTTTTTCGGGGGCCGGGTCAATGACGAGACCTTTGCCCTTTCCAGGGAATATTTTACCTGGATCGCCGTCGGTATTCCGGCCTACATGTTCGGCCAGTGCCTCAATCCCATTATCCGGTCGGACGGCAGTCCCCGCTTTGCCATGATCTCCACCGTGGCAGGCGCCCTCTTCAACATAGTCTTTGACCCCATCTGCATCTACGGCCTGCGCTGGGGCATGATGGGAGCGGCCCTGGCCACCATAGCCGGGCAGTTTCTGACGGCGGGCCTTTCCCTCTGGTATCTCTTCCATATGAAGACCCTGCGCCCCTCGAGAAGAAGCTTCGGTCTTTTCCCTTCTCTCATGAAGAAAATCCTGCCCCTTGGTCTGACCAGCTTTCTGTCCCAGATCTCCCTGGTGGCGTCCATGGCGGCCGTCAACAACATGATCGTAAAATACGGCGCCCTGGACATGGTATTTTCTCAGCCGCAGTATGCCCAGATCCCCATGGCTGTGGTGGGTATCGTCATGAAGTTCTTCCAGATTGTGATCTCCATCTCGGTGGGCCTGGCCGCGGGATGCATTCCGGTGGTCGGCTTCAACATGGGAGCCGGCCGCCTGGACCGGGTCAGGAGCCTTTTTAAGATGCTGCTGACAGCGGAATTCGTGACCGGCGCCGCAGCGCTTATTATTGTAGAAGTATTTCCAGAGGTCCTGATCGGCATCTTCGGGGCGGCGGGAGAAAGCACCTATTATACGGACTTTGCCGTAAAGTCCTTCCGCACCTACCTGTGCCTGATGCCCCTGGCCACCGTCAACAAGGGGACCTTTATCTACCTGCAGTCCATCGGAAAAGCGGCCATGTCCTCCCTTCTGTCCATGATCAGGGAAGTGGTCTTCGGCGTGGGCTGGGTCCTGCTCCTGCCCCTTGTTTTCGGCCTGGACGGCGTTCTTTATTCCATGCCCGTATCGGATCTTCTGACCTTCCTGATCGCGGCGGCCATGATCCTGAAGATCATGAAGGGACTGAAGGAAGGCAGGATCTGAAGCCGGAAGGATCCGGCAGAAAAGAAGTCATAAAGATTTTAAGCCGGCTGGAAACAGTGTGAAAGCGGGGAGTGCTGCCCCCTTCTTTCACACTGTTTTTTTGCGGAAAGGAGAATGAAATGAAAAAAGAAGAAAGAGGAAACCGGATGGAGACCCAGGCTCTGGGGACGCTGGTCCTGTCCATGTCCCTGCCCATGATGGCCTCCCTTCTGATCCAGTCCCTCTACAACATAGTTGACAGTATTTTTGTGGCCAGGCTCAGTGAGGAGGCCCTGACGGCGGCTTCCCTGGCCTATCCGGTCCAGATGCTGATGATCGCCGCCGGCGTAGGGACCGCGGTAGGGGTCAACGCCATTCTTTCAAGGAACCTTGGCATGAAGAACTTTGACGAGGCTTCCCGCATCGCCCAGACGGGCCTTGCCCTCTCCGGTGCGGTCAGCCTTGTCTTTACGGCCGCGGGCCTTGCCTTTGCGGGACGGCTGGCGGAGACCTTTACGGACGACCCCGGGATCTCCTCCCTGTGCGCCCCCTATCTGCGGATCTGCATGGTCCTCTGCCAGGGAAATCTGGTCTGCATGGTCTTTCAGCGCCTTCTCCAGGCATCGGGCAGGGCCGCTCTTTCCATGGTCACTCTGGTATCCGGCGCTCTGACCAATCTGATCCTGGATCCCATCATGATCTTCGGCCTTTTGGGATGCCCTGCCATGGGGATCCGGGGCGCCGCCTGGGCCACGGTCATCGGCCAGTGGGTCAGCATGCTTACGGGCCTTGTTCTGAATATCAAGATGAATCCGAATCTGGATCTGGCCCTGCCGGGCTTTCGGATGGAAAAGGAAAGGATCCTGAAGATTTATCAGGTGGGGCTTCCCACCATGATCATGCAGGCCATGACCAGCTTCATGGTCACGGCCTTCAATGCCATCCTGCTGCCCTTTTCCTCTGCTGCGGTGCGTCTATTACAAGCTGCAGAACTTCCTTTTCATGCCCCTGAACGGCCTGGGACAGGCTGTCATTCCCATCGCGGGCTACAACTACGGGGCGGGGCGCCCGGACCGGGTCCGGAAAGCCGGAAGGCTCGTCTGCCTCTCGGCCTGTGCCATCGCCCTGGCAGGGACCGCGGTCTTCCATCTTTTCGGAAGCGCCCTTCTGGGCCTTTTCTCCGCCGGGGAAGCCATGCTCTCCCTGGGCATCCCGGCCCTTAAGATCATCTCCCTGACCTTTGTTCCGGCCGGTCTGACCATGATCACGGGCTATTTCGCCTCCGGTCTGGGGGAGGACGGCGTCACAAATATGGCCGCTTCCTTCCTCCGCCAGTTCGTGCCCCTGATCCCCTGCGCCTTTCTTCTGGCCAGATACGGAGGGATCGGCATGGTCTGGTATGCCTTCTGGATCTCGGAGGCGGCCGGCCTTGCTTATGCCCTGCTTGGACTGGGGAAGATGAGAGGAATGCTGCAGGGGATGCAGAAAACAGAAGCATAAAAAGATATCCTCCCATGGTCACTTGTACCGGGAGGATATCTTTTTATTCGAAGCCTTTTTCCTTCAGCAGGCTGGGCAGATGGCCGAACTCCCGCTTGAAGACCTTCAGAAAGTTGGAATAATCGTTAAAGCCGCTGTCCATGCAGGCGGTCAGTACAGGGACCCCGTCCCGGATCATGTTCCGGGCGGTGATCAGCCTTTTTTTGGTGATATAGCGGTAGACAGACAACCCCGTGTACTTCCTGAAGCGGCGGCACAGATACTTGTCGCTCATGTAGAAGGCCTCCGAGATCTCCTTCAGGGTCAGGTCTTCCGTCAGGTGGGCGTTGATATAGCCCAGTACATGGTTGATCCGCTCGTCCTCCGTCACATCCGGCATGGCCAGGTCGGGAGTCTCCTGGACAGCCCTGCCCAGATAGGCCAGAAGCTCGATCAGGCTGGCTCCGTACAGGGCCTGTCCTCCGAAGGCCTGGTCGTGCTTGAAATCGGAGATCTGGCCGCACAGGTCCATGAGGCGGCGGCTGGTAAGGGGATCCGGCCGGATCAGACGGTAGTCCCGGGAGGCGGTCTTTATGAAAAAGTCCCTGAAAGGGGTGCCCAGGGGTTCCAGGGCGTCAAAAAACTCCGGGGAGAGCCAGATCACGATCCGTTCGTAGGGGAGGCCGGGCATGATGACCGGGCCGTGGATATCCATGTCATCGGTGATGAGGATATCTCCGGGCTCCAGGTGGTAATCCTTGCCCTCGATATGGTAGGACACGTTGCCCGAAATAAAGAAATAAAGCTCGTAAAAGGTATGCTGGTGGAGGGGGACCGACAGGGGCTCTTCATCATAATAGTGGTGGAACTCAAAGTAAGGATTCACCATATACTGTCTGGTCTCGAACTTCTCTCTGCGGCTGACCATAAGAACCTCCTTCCGGAAAGGGCTTCCCCTTCCTGCCTTTTATAGTAGTGGATGGCGGCCCTCCCCGCAAGGGACAAATCCTCCGCCGCTTCCCCTGAAGGCATGTGGTAAATCTGCCATGGCGCATCTGTCCCTGCCTGTCCGGAGTCTCTGGGAAAACCGGGGGAGACTTTGCCTGAATTTTGTCCGCAAAGGGACAGGGGCGGAGACAGCGCCAAAGCATTCAGGTGTAAAGAGGCGAAGAATTACCATATTTTTGGAGCAGATAAACCATGCGCATTCCTGCCCCATAGTCTATGATAAGGATGTAGGGTAAAGCACATACAACAAGGAGGTTACCGTATGGCAATGAAAATGGGATGGCGCTGGTACGGGGAAGGAAACGACCCCATTACCCTGGCCGACATTAAGCAGATCCCCGGCGTGACAAGCATCGTCTGGGCCCTGCACCACAAGATGCCTGGCGAAATCTGGGAAGAAGAGGAGATCAAAGAGGTAGTGGATCAGATCCATGCCTACGGCTTTGACGCCGAGGTAGTCGAATCCGTCAACGTCCACGACGATATCAAGATCGGCCTTCCCACCAGAGACGCCCTCATCGAAAACTACAAGCAGTGTATCCTGAATCTGGGCAAGTTCGGAGTCAAGGTCATCTGCTACAACTTCATGCCCATCTTCGACTGGACCAGGACCGATCTCTTCCACCCCGTGGGAGACGGCTCCACCGCCCTTTTCTATCAGAAGGACATGATCCAGGAAGACTACAAGGCCATGGCCGATTACATCATGAGCTTCACCGAGAAGTACAACATGACTTTCCCCGGCTGGGAGCCCGAGCGTATGGCGAAGCTGGACGAGCTCTTCAAGGCCTATGCACCTGTTACCAAGGAGATGCTCTGGGACAACCTGAAATATTTCCTGGAAGCCATTATGCCTGCCTGCAAGGAGGCCGACATCAAGATGGCCATCCACATGGACGATCCGCCGTGGGATATCTTCGGTCTGCCCCGTCTTCTGGTAGACGAGGCTGCCTGCGACAGGTTCCTGAAGATGGTGGACGATCCCCACAACTGTCTGACCCTGTGCACCGGTTCCCTGAACGCGAACCCCAATAACAACTGCGCGGAGATCGTCAGAAAGCACTGCGACCGCATCGCTTTCGGCCACATCCGCAACATCAAGCACTTCCCCAACGGTGACTTCTCCGAGGCAGCCCACCGCGACTGCTGCGGCGACACCGGCATCATCGAAGTGCTCCGGGCATACCATGACTGCGGCTACGAGGGATACATCCGTCCCGACCACGGCCGTCAGCTCTGGGAGGAAGGCCCCGGAACCTGCCGTCCCGGTTACGGCAAATATGACAGAGCTCTGGGCGTACAGTACATGCTGGGCGTATGGGATACTCTGGACAGACTGGAAGGAAAGGCATAAGCAAAGAAACAGGAGGAATGGTAAAAATGATGAATCTCCCTTTAAATATTGATTTTACAGGCAAGGTAGTAGTGATCACAGGCGCAGGCGGCGTCCTGTGCGGCACCATGGCAAGGGCCTTCGCCCAGGCAGGCGCAAAGGTAGCAGCCCTGGATCTGAACGAAGACGCAGTGAAAAAGCTCTCTTCCGAGATCGAAGCCGAAGGCTTCATCTGCAGACCTTACAAGGCAAACGTCCTGGACGGAGCTCTCCTGGAAGAAGTGCATAAGCAGGTCCTCTCTGACCTGGGTCCCTGCGACATCCTGGTCAACGGCGCCGGCGGCAACAACCCCCGCGCTACCACAGACAACGAGTACCAGCACGAGGCAAAGGAAGGCCAGAAGACCTTCTTCGATCTGGACGCATCCGGCGTTGATTTCGTCTTCAAGCTCAACTTCCAGGGAACCCTGATCCCTACCCAGGTCTTCGCAAAAGACATGGTGGCCGCAGGAAAGGGAAGCATTCTGAACATTTCCTCCATGAATGCCTACACACCTCTGACCAAGATCCCGGCTTATTCCGCCGCCAAGGCAGGCATCAGCAACTTTACCCAGTGGCTGGCCACCCACTTCGCAGGCACCGGTATCCGCTGCAACGCCATCGCTCCCGGCTTCCTGGTATCCAACCAGAACAGAGCCCTTCTCTTCAACGAGGACGGGACTCCCACTGCCAGAAGCCACAAGATCCTGAGCAATACTCCCATGAACCGTTTCGTGGACAGCGAGGAGCTTCTGGGCGGCGTCTTCTTCCTCTGTGACGAAAAGGCTGCCAGCGCCATCACTGGCGTAGTACTTCCCATCGATGCAGGCTTCGCGGCATATTCGGGAGTCTAAGGACTTAATATAAGAATACAGACAAGCCCCCTGCGGCCGGTCCGGAACCCTTTCAAAAGCGTCCGGACCGGCCGCTTTTCCGGCCTGCCTGCTTTAATGCTTTAATCCTTTAATCCCCTATGACAAAACAGGCACAATCTAATTGTGCGCAACGGGAAAGCATGCTATAGTAGTTGTATTCCCGTCAGCCGGTCCCGGACCGGCCGGGGAAAATCTGTCTGTATGACGAGGAGTATGTTTATGGAATTTACCATGATTGAAACAGGCTGGCTCTCCATTCTGCCGCCCATCATCGCCATCGCCCTGGCCCTTCTGACCAAGGAGGTCTATTCCTCCCTCTTCATCGGGATCGGATCGGGCATGCTGATCTATGCCTTCTTCAGCGGCGGATCCGTCATTTCCGCTGCCGCCATGACCTTTGACATGATGAGCGCCAAGATATCGGACAATTCCTACATGATCATCTTTCTGGCCCTTTTATGGGCCGTAGTCTCCCTGGTCTCTAAGTCCGGCGGAAGCCAGGCCTACGGAAAGTGGGTGGAGAAGCGCTTAAAGAGCAAGAGGGCGGCAGCCTTTGCCACATCCTTCCTGGGCATTCTGATCTTTATCGACGACGGATTCAACTGCCTGACCGTGGGAACGGTCATGCGGCCCATTACCGACCGCCTGCACATTTCCCGGGAAAAGCTGGCCTATATCATCGACGCCACCGCGGCCCCCGTCTGCATCATTGCACCGGTATCCAGCTGGGCCGTGGCCGTGGCCAGTGAAGTCAGCGAAACGGAAGGCTTCCATGCCTTTCTTGCCACCATCCCCTACAACCTTTACGCTCTGCTTACCATCCTCATGGTCTTCTTTATCGCCTTTACGGGCAGGGACTTCGGCCCCATGAAAAAGGCGGAGGAAGAAGCCGTGCGGCGCGCACCTCAGGAAGAGGATGCCTCTTCACGGGAAGAAACGAAAGGGCATGTGATCGACCTGGTCCTGCCCATCCTGGTCCTGATCATCTGCGCCATCCTGGGCATGGCCTACGTGGGCGGTTTCTTCCAGGGAGTCAGCTTCTCGGAAGCCATCGGCTATAATCCTACAGCGGGTCTGTCCCTGGGCGCCTTTGCAGGCCTTGTTACCGCCATGGCCCTGTATCTGCCCCGCCGTCTGATGACTCCCAGAGAGTTTATCGAATGCATCGTGGGAGGCATCAGCAACATCGTACCCCCCATGCTGATCCTGATCCTGTCCTGGAGCCTGGGAGGGGTCTGCCGCCAGCTGATCGGTACGGGCCTTTTCATCTCCGGCTTTGTCAGTTCTTCCCAGCTGCCTCTGAGCTTTCTGCCGGTGGTGATCTTTATCATTGCCGCCCTGATGAGCTTTTCCATGGGCACCTCCTGGGGTACCTTCGGCATGCTGATCCCTATCGTCGCCATGATCTGTGAAACGGAAGGGGCGGGCGTATACCTGATCCCGGCGCTGGGCGCCACTCTGGCCGGGTCCGTTTACGGAGACCACTGTTCACCCATTTCGGACACCACCATCCTGGCATCCACCGGGGCGGACTGTGTCCACATCCGCCATGTGGAGACCCAGCTCCCCTACGCCACCCTTGTGGCCGCAGCCTGCGCTGTGGGCTACCTGGCTGCAGGCTTTATGCTCTCCCCCTGGATCCCTCTCCTTATCTCCGCAGCGCTTCTTGTGGGCGCCATTCTTCTTTTAAGCAGCTGGGAATAATGACCGGACGAAAAGATCCGGAAAAGAACAGCCGGCTCAGGTCACATGAAGGTGACCTGAGCCGGCTTCTTAATTGAACAGCGCATCTTTTTTATGATTCAGTCATGAATCGTTTCATTTTCGAACCCTTTTCTTTGGGACGTCATCCGATCCGCAGCTCCTGGGTGATCCTGTCCCTGATCCGGAGCAGGCTCCCTGCCACTTCCCGGATCCGCTCATCGTCCATGCGGGATGCGGGAGCGGAAATGCTGAAGGCAAAGCGGCCTCTGCCCGGAATGGGAGGAAGGGCGGCCGCCACGCAGCGGACCCCGATCTCGTTCTCCTCGTTGTCCAGGGCATAGCCATTTTTCCGGACCTGGCCTATGATCTTCATCAGGCTGCCTAAATCGGTAATGGTATATTCGGTGATCTTCTTAATATCGGAGTTGTCCCAGATCCTGCGGATCTGATCGTCACTCATATCGGCCAGAAGGGCCTTGCCCACGCCGGAGCAGTAGAGAGGGATCCGGCCGCCCACTCTGGAGACCATACGGACGGCATTGTAGGGAGATTCCACCTTGTCCACGTAGGTGGCCTCCGTATCGGTATCCGGAGAGAAGGATTCCTCCAGCATGACCAGGTGGATGGTCTCCCGGATCTGTCCGGAGAGTTCTTCCAGATAGGGATGGAGGAAACCGATCATATCGGTCTGCTCTCTGACCTTGTCGGCCAGCCCCACGATCCGGAAGGTCAGGGAATATCTTCCGTCGGAGGGGTCCTGACGGACATAGCCAAGATGCATGAGGGATCTGAGGACCCGGAAGGCGGTGGTCTTATTCAGTTCTTCTTCCGCTGCGATATCCATGAGCTGCATGGGGCCCTGGTCTGCCAGCAGTTCCAGCACGTGGAACAGCCTGTCTGCCACCTGGATGGGATTCTTTTCTTCCATTGGAAAGTCTCGCTTTCTGCCTTTTGTATTTCACGATGTGAAATTTTATCATAAAAAGAGAAGAAAAACAAATAATGTAAGCGCTTCTTATTGACTTTTTTTCAGATTTCTTTATAATGATAATTGTTCCACGATATGAAAAGAGGTTTCACAATGTGAAATTTCAAAGGTATAGCAAAAGTAAGTTTCAGGAGGTTACACAATGAATGACGTTTTAAAGAAAATCGGTGAAATCGGTATTATCCCCGTAGTCGTACTCAACGATGCAAAGGATGCCGCTCCCCTGGCCAAGGCCCTGATCGAAGGCGGCCTTCCCTGCGCAGAGGTCACATTCCGTACCGCAGCGGCAGAAGAATCCATCCGCATCATGTCCACTGAGTATCCGGAGCTCTTCGTCGGCGCAGGCACTGTTCTGACCATTGATCAGGCAAACCGTGCCATCGATGCAGGCGCAAAGTTCATTGTCGCCCCCGGCCTCAACCCCGAAGTCGTTCAGTACTGCATCAACCGCGGCGTTCCGGTATGCCCCGGCACATGCACTCCTTCCGACGTTGAGAGAGCCCTTTCCCTGGGCCTTGACGTTGTCAAGTTCTTCCCCGCAGAGCCCGCAGGCGGCCTTCCTTTCATCAAGGCTATGGCAGCAGCCTATGTCAATCTGAAGTTCATGCCCACCGGCGGCATCAACGCAAAGAACGTAAGAGAGTATCTTGCATATGACAAGATCCTTGCATGCGGCGGCTCCTGGATGGTCAAGGGAAGCCTTGTGGAAGCAGGCAAGTTCGATGAGATCACAAAGCTGGTCAAAGAGGCAGCTGATATCGTTAAGGAAGTCCGCGGTTAATCCGGAAGAAAGGAAAAAAGATTATGGAACTGAATTTAAGACCCGCATCCGAATGTACCTTTGATGCTGTATCCCTGGGCGAAGTCATGCTCCGTCTGGATCCCGGCGAGGGCCGTATCCGTACAGCCAGATCCTTCCGCGCATGGGAAGGCGGCGGCGAATACAACGTTATCCGCGGCCTGCACAAGTGCTTCGGCATGAAGACAGCTGTCATCACCGCTTTCGCTGACAACGAAGTCGGCAGACTGATGAAGGATTTCATCGAGCAGGGCGGCGTTTCCACAGACCTGATCTACTGGAAGAAGACCGACGGCATCGGCCGTATCTGCCGCAACGGCATCAACTTCACCGAGAGAGGCTTCGGCATCCGCGGTGCAGTAGGCTGCTCCGACAGAGCCAACACTGCCATTTCCCAGGCTACTCCCGAAGATTTCGACTTCGAATACATCTTCGGAACTCTGGGCGTACGCTGGCTCCACACAGGCGGCATCTATGCAGCTCTTTCCGAGCAGGCCTGCGAGACCGTTATCGCAGCATGCAAGGCTGCAAAGAAGTACGGCACCATCGTATCCTATGACCTTAACTACCGTCCTTCTATGTGGTCTGCCATCGGCGGCCTTGCCAAGGCTCAGGAAGTCAACAAGGAAGTCGCAAAGTACGTTGACGTCATGATCGGCAATGAGGAAGACTTTACCGCATGCCTTGGCCTGCAGGTCGAAGGAAACGACGAGAACCTCAAGGAGCTGAATCTGGACGGCTACTACAAGATGGTCGCAGAGGCAGCCAAGACCTATCCCAACTTCAAGGCCATCGCAACCACCCTTCGTACCGTTAAGACCGCTACTGTCAACGACTGGAAGGCCATCTGCTGGGCAGACGGCGAGATCCATATGTCCAAGGCCTATGACGGTCTGGAGATCATGGACCGTGTCGGCGGCGGCGACTCCTTCGCATCCGGCCTTGTTTACGGCCTCATGACCACAGGCGATCCTGCAAAGGCTGTCAACTATGGTGCAGCCCACGGCGCTCTGGCCATGACCACACCCGGCGACACCTCCATGGCTACCTGCTCTGAGGTAGAAGCCATCATGGGCGGCGCAGGCGCAAGAGTAAAGAGATAATCAAGAAGTTACTAGATCTTCAGTCATAACCTGAAAGACCGTGGGGAGCGGACGCTCCCCACGGTCTTTTTGATTTAGCCGGTCCGGTTTCCTGTTTTCAGTATTTTTCCGGGTTCTGCTTCTGATGATGTTTATGTTTTTCTGAGGTCATGCCTCTTTTCAGGTCTCCTGTCCTCTCATCCGGCCGCCGCCCCTTCAGGGGGCGTATTTTCTCAGAACGGCCAGGACATCGTAGTAGTAGGCTTCCCCGAAGAGGTTCAGGTGATTCAGCAGGTGATAGAGGTTATAAAGATCCTTCCTGTCCCTGTAGGAGGGATCGATGGGAGTCACTTCCCTGTAGGAGGCATAGAAGCTTTCCGGAAAGCCGCCGAAGAGGGCCGTCATGGCAAGGTCCGCTTCCAGAGAGCCTGCATAGGCAGCGGGGTCCATGATCAAAGCTCTTCCATCCGGGCCCGTCATAACATTGCCGCTCCATAGATCCCCGTGGAGGAGGGAAGGAAAATCAGGTTCCGGCAGATACCGGTCCAGGCGTTCCAGAAGAGCAGAGAAAGCGCGCAGGACGCTTTCCGGAAGGGTAGGAGCAGCCATGCGGATCTGGGGCTCCAGGCGGCAGGCGGCGAAAAAGCCGCTCCAGCTGTCCTTCCAGGCATTGATCTGGGAAGAAGAGCCTATGAAGTTATTTTCCGGAAAGCCGTAAAGGGGGCCGGGGATTCCTTCATGCAGGAAGGAAGTGTCCGCCCTGTGCAGGAGAGCCAGGCCTCTTCCCAGCTCTTCCCAGTAATCTTTTCTGCGGGGAGCGGGAGAAACATACTCCATAAGCAGGAAGGAGATTCCCCTGTCTGTGTCCCTTCCGCAGCACAGAGGCTCCGGAACAGGCAGGGCTCCTATGCGGCGAAGAGCCGTAAGTCCGGCAAACTCAGCCCTGAACATGGCTTCCCCGGAAAGGACGTTGGATTTCATAAAAAGGAAGCTGCCGTCTGACAGGGTCAGCCTTTCCGCAGTATTGATGTCGCCTCCGAAGATCCTTTTTCCGGAGAGGATCCCGATTTTCGGCCCGTAGAGAGCTTCCAGGGCCTGCGAGAGAGAAGAATAGAAAGGGTCTTTATTCATGGCGGTCCTTTCAGAGGTCTGAGAGATGTAATGCATCCTGTCCTCCCCCCTGCGGGAGGGAGGTCCTGTCCGTATTATAGTATGGAAGCAGGGAAGGGACAGCAAAAAAGAGTAAAGATGCAGGGCTGTCCGGAAAAATGCCGGGGAAGTGCGGACTGCGGGGCCGCAGATGCAACCGCAGGTTGATTTCCAGTCCGGCTCCTGCAGGCTATACTTGAAGAACAATAGGAAAGAATCCGCTTTCCGGGGAAAGGAGGGCGCATCCGGTGAAGTATCCGAAAAAAAGTCATTACCTGCGTTTCAGGAAAAAAGACCGATATACATCCTATGTCCTGGACTACAGGGGAGGCAGTCTTTATGAGATGGACATTTGCTGCGCCAGATTTCTTCGCAGTCTCAACGGATGCAGAGATCCTTATAAAAATACGAAGGGGCTGACAGAGGAAGAGGCTGAGACCGCCCTGGAGCATTTTGAAAAATTGGGCTTTCTGGATGACGGGATCCGGTTCAGGATCACGGGACCTGGGAGTTTCACATGGACCCTGGTGACGCCAAAGGAGAACAGGAGGATCCGGGCTCTGGCCAGATGCTGGAACCGCTTTCTGCTCCTGCTCTGGCTGCCTCTTCTGGCGTTCGGCCTGCAGGTCCTTTTATCGGGAGACTTTCCCTTTGTGGATCTGGGATGGGGAACCATCCCGGGTGCGGTGACCGGCCTGGTCCTGGGCTTATCCCTGCATGAATTTTCCCATGCATGTGCCTGTCTTTCCTATGGGGGAGTCTGGCTCGAAGCAGGAATCTCCTTATTCACTTTTATTCCGGGAGCCTATGTTCTGATAAGCAGCCATGGCGTGAAAGGGCGCTTTCGCAGGATCCAGATCTCTGCCGCCGGCCCTGAGGCCAATATGGCGCTGGCCGGACTCTTCCTGCTTCTGCTGAAGGCGGGACTCTTTGACAGTCTTGTACTGGTCTGCGCGGCCTTCATCAATATCATTACCGGCATTGTGAACCTTTCCCTGGCGGACGGACTGGACGGAATGGAGATCTTTTCGGAGCTTCTGGGGGCCGGAGATCTGCCGTCGAGGGCCGGCAGGATCCTGAGGGATCCAAGGGCCAGAGAGAAGCTGAAAAAGCGGGGCCTCAACGGAAAAGCCACCCTGGCAGGACTCCGTATGATCCGTGCTTTACAGATCATCCTGCCGCTTCTGATCATTATGGAGGCCGCCAGTATAATAGGTTTCTTTACGGGCTGAGCCCGGGAAAGGAGAAATATGCGAAAAAACAGTAATGATATGCTGGCAGTCTTTACGGCAGTGCCCCTGGCCTGCGCCATGACGGCTGTCTTTACGGGATCCCTTATGCCTGCGGCGGCGGCCGGCCTTCTGATCTTTGTTCTGACAGCCTGCCTGCCTTTCTGCCGGGGACGGGAAAATCTGTGGATCCTTCTGATGACGGCGCCGTCTACGATCCCCCTGAACTTCATGGTGCTTCTGAAGTATCCGGCATGGACAGACTTTCTGCCGGAAATGGGATCCGGCGGGCTGAATTATCTCCTCTACATGCCCGGCCTTATGCTGATCATGTCCGGCGTGGAACTGCTTTTTACAGGAATGGCGGGGAGGATCCTCTGGCCAAGGCAGCTCAGGCTCTATATACCGGAAGCGGAGGAGACAGAAGAAGAGGCGGCCGGGGAATAAGGGGAAAGGCCTGCGTCAGGGGGAGGAAGAAGGTCTGAACAAAATAAAAAAGAAAAAAGGAAATCCCGATATCTTGCGGAAAAAGGAAATTACCCTCCCAGGGGAGGAAGAGGGCAGAGAGGGAGAGAGAAAATCATTCGGAAGAAGAGGAGGCAGGCAGATGGAAAGAAATGACAGAACCTACGGGATGAAGGAACAGGGTGCCTTTGTGGAGCCTTCGGAGAGTGAACTCAGAAATCTGGAAGAAGAAAGCGAACAGGCCCTCCGGGAGACCGAAGCAGGAAGTGAAGCACAGGTCCTTAATACGGACAGCATGAAGCTCTATCTGAAGGAGATCAGCAGATATCCCCTGCTGACCTCCGAAGAGGAGTATGCCCTCGGAAAGTGCATCATGGACAAGGAAGAGGGCTGGGAAGAAGCCAGGGAGAAGCTGATCAGTTCCAATCTCCGGCTGGTGGTCAGCACCGCAAAGCACGCTCTCGGAAGAGGACTCTCCCTCCAGGACCTGATCCAGGAGGGAAATATGGGACTCATGAAGGCCGCGGAAAAATATGATCCCGACAAAGGCTTCCGCTTTTCCACCTATGCCACCTGGTGGATCCGGCAGGGCATCAGCAGGGCGCTTGCAGACCAGGGAAGGACCATACGCATTCCTGTCCATATGGGAGAACTGATCGGGAAGATCACAAGGCTCCAGAGGGAAGCCCTTGCCGTAAGCGGAGAGCAGCTTTCGGATCAGGAGCTGGCCGAGAAGCTCGGCCTGGATATCCGTAAGATCCGCGCTGCCAGGACCTGTATCTCGGATACGGTCTCCCTGGATACCACGGTAGGAGACGATGAGGATACGGATCTGTCCTACTTCATTGCGGATGAGAAGGCGGCCGATCCCGAAAGGGAGATCATGGACCGGATGCGCAGGGAAGCTGTGGAGGAAGCCCTCTCCCAGCTGAAGGAAAGAGAGCAGAAGGTGATCCGCCTCCGCTTCGGTCTGGATGACGGAAGGCCCCACACCCTGGAAGAGGTGGGAGATGTTTTCGGAGTGACCAGGGAGCGCATCCGCCAGATCGAAAAGCTTGCCCTGCGAAGACTCGCCCATCCCTCCCTGGCCGGCCGCCTTCGGGATTTTGCCTGAAAGTTTATGCACAGCGCAGACTTGTTAATCCCATTTTAAACCGCTAGAATATTCTCAGAGACAAAAACAGACTACGCAAAGAGGAGGTATATATGGGTGTTTTATCAGGCAAAAGCGCAGTCGTAACAGGTGCTTCCAGCGGCATGGGCTGGGAGATCGTAAAGCTCTTTGTGAAAGAGGGGGCATCGGTAGCAGCCGTTGCCAGAAGGAAAGAAAGGCTGGAGAAACTGGCTCTGGAGCTTGCAGGAGAGGAAGGCCGGGTCGAGATCTATCCGGGAGACATTTCCCTGCAGGAAGTCAATAATGGTATGATCGACTTTGCAGTGGAAAAATTCGGAAAGCTGGATATCCTGGTCAACAATGCGGGCATCATGGACGACATGTCCCCTGTAGGCAGCTTTTCCGAGGAAAAGCTGGAGAAGGTCTTTTCCGTCAATGTATTCGGCCCCTTCTATGCCTATAAAAAGGCGGTCCAGGTCTTTCTGGAGCAGGGGAACGGAGGATCCATCATCAGCATCGCTTCCGAAGGGGCAAAAAAGACCTGCGCCGGAGCAGTCTACTGTGCCTCCAAGGCAGCCGTGGCTTCCCTGTCCAGAAACACTGCCTACATGTACATGAAGGAAGGCATCCGGTCTAACGCCATCATCGCCGGCGGATTCAAGACCGAGATCGCATCTGCCATGGGAATGCCCAACATGGACGGCTATCAGAGGATCCAGCCGGTCCTGGGAACCGCCCCGGCGCCGGGAGATCCTTCCGAGATCGCAAAGGCCTGTCTTTTCCTTGCCAGTGACCAGGCTGCCTATATCAGCGGTGCTGAGCTGGCTGTAGACGGAGGCTGGTGTGCTTCGTAAACAGGGGGAGCCGCCTTTGCCGGGTTTTGACCGGGAGCGTTTTTGAAGTATAATGATACAGGGCGCAGGTGCCCGGGATGGTCCCGGGAGGCCTGGCCCTGTATTTTGCTTTGTATGACTCAGAGAGGATAAGTTTTATGAGATTTCTGCACATCGCGGACCTGCACTTTGGAAAATCCCTGCATGACTGCTCCCTGGTGGAAGAAGACCAGCCCTACTGGGCAGACCGCTTTCTGGAGCTGACAGATAAGGTAAAGCCCGATGCCGTCCTGATCGCAGGGGATGTCTATGACAGAAGCTCCCCCTCGGGAGAGGCCGTCCGGCTTCTGGACGCTTTTCTGACAGGCCTTCACGAAAGGGGCATTCAGGTGCTCATGATCTCGGGCAACCATGACTCCGGTCAGAAGCTTTCCTTTGCGGAAAGGCTTTTAGAGGACCAGGGAGTCCATATCGCGGGCATTGTGGGCAGAGAGATCCGCCATGTGACCCTGGAGGATCAGTACGGCCCTGTGACCTTCTGGCTCCTTCCCTATATCTTCCCGGCCCTGGTCAGCCAGGTCCTGGAGGACGATTCCATCAGGGACTATGACACGGCATGCCGCAGGCTCCTTGCGGAGCAGGACATAGATTTCTCCGGGAGGAACGTCCTGATCGCCCACCAGAACGTGGTCAGGGACGGGGTGGAAGCGGAAAGAGGCGGGTCAGAGACCATGATCGGCGGCGTGGGGGCCATCGACTATACTGCCTTTGACGGCTTTACCTATGTGGCCCTGGGCCATATCCACGCCGCCCAGCCGGTGGGGAGAAAGACTGTCCGCTACAGCGGGTCCCCGCTATGCTACCATTTCTCCGAGACCAGGCAGTCCGTCAAGGGACCGGTCCTGGTGGAACTGGGAGAGGCAGGGGCGGAAGCCTCTATAGAGATATGCCAGATCGAGCCCCTGCATCCTCTGCGGGAGATCCGGGGGACCTATAGCCAGATCCTGGAGGAAGAAAAAAAGAGAACTGCCCGGGATGAGTATCTGAGGATCGTTTTGACGGACCGGACCAGAGTCCCGGACGCGGCGGAAAAGCTCAGAGCCTTCTTCAAGGGAAAGGGCAGCAGGGTCCTGGAGCTTGTCCACGAAGGAACGGGCCCTGCCCTGAAGGCCAGGGCAGGAGGGGACGCCCGCCGCAAGTCCCTGACGGAGCTCTTTACGGACTTCTATTTTGACCGGAGCGGGGAGAAGCTTCCCGGCAGCGCCGAGAAGGCCATCATAGACTACGCCGCCGAGCATGCGGGCAGGGCCGGGGACCTGGGAGAGGGTCTTTTCCCTGACGAAAAGCAGACGGAGGCTTTTGTACGATTCATACTCAGGCAGGAGGATGCCGGGAAAGGAGGCGAAGCATGAGACCTGTTACACTTCTGATCAAAGGCTTCGGTTCTTATGCCGAAGAGACCCTGATCCCCTTTGAGGACCTGGGCAGCGGGCTTTACCTGATCACCGGCGACACCGGCGCGGGCAAGACCACCATCTTCGACGCCATCATGTTTGCCCTTTACGGAACAGTGGGCGGCGACCACCGCAAGATCAACATGATGCATTCCGACTATATCCCCAAGGGAGAGGATTCGGTGGTGGATCTGACCTTTACCCATAACGGCCGCTGTCACAGGGTCCGCCGCATCATCCACATGAAGAAAAAGAGGGGCCTGGAGGACACCTACGAATTCACCCAGGACGCAGACCTGTGGGAAGAGGGAAAGGCGGCCGTGACCGGCCAGAACGCCGTCACAAAGAGGATCACGGCCATCCTGGACAGCCTGGATGCCGTCCAGTTCCAGCAGATCATTATGCTGGCCCAGGGGGAATTCCGGAAATTCCTGGACTCCAATTCCGAGAACCGGTCCGCTATCCTGGGAAGGCTCTTTGATTCATCCCCTTTTATCCGTTTCCAGAACTGGCTGCAGAGCGCGGACAGCGCCCTTTCCGGCAGAAGGAACGCTCTTTCTTCGGAGATCCGCATGGTCATGCAGCACGGCTTCCGTATGCCGGAAGGTCTGACAGAGGAAGAAGCGGCTCTCTACCAGGCAGACCATCCGGACCTGGTCAGGGCCCTTGAAAATCTGATCGGTCAGGACGCCGCCCTGGAAGAAGTGCTGACAGAGAAAAAGGATGCCTGTGAAAAGAGCAGGAAAGACCTGCTCCTGTCCCGGGGAAAGGCCGGAGAGGACAACGAAAAGCTGGACAAGCTGGGAAAGGCCGGCAGGACCTATGAGGACTTTGTGAAAAAGGATCCGGAGATGGCCGAGAGAAAGGACCGCATTCTGGTGGTCCGGAAGGCTGTCCGGGACGTCCTGCCTGCCGAGAAGGATCTGGCAGACTCGGCAGAGAAGCTCCGTGCCATGGACAGGCAGATGGAGATCCTGAAGGCACAGGAAAAAGATAAGGCTGACCTGTTTGCGGGAGCGGAAAAAGCAGCGGCAGGAAATCCAAAGAAGCTGGAGGAAATCCGCCAGCTTTCGATCCGGCGTGGCAGCATTGAAAAGCAGCTTCCGGACTATCAGAAGGCGGACGACCTGCAGGCGCGGATCCTCCGGATCAGGGGAGAGGTGCAGGCAAAGGAAAAGAAAGTCCGAGAGATGGATACTGCCATAAGCCGGGCAGAGGAGAATATCCAGCGGATAGAAAAGGATCTTTCAGGCCTTGATCAGGCGGAAGCCCTGGCGGCCGCTGCCCAGACGAGACTTTCCAACGCAAAAGAGGCGTCAGAGTCACTTCTGGGACCGGAGGGCATTTTTGCCAGGATCCGGGAGACAAAGGAGAAGACGGCAGACTGGGAAAGGGAAAAGAAAAAACTCCTGGAGATGACAGATAAGGCATCTTCGCTGTCTGCCGCCCATCAGAACCTCTATCAGGCTTTCATTGAGGGTCAGGCCAGGATCCTGACAGGCTCTCTGGAGACGGAAGTAAAAGAGCACGGAGAAGCGTCCTGCCCTGTCTGCGGAACCAGGGTCCGGGCAGGATGGAAGGCCCCTCTGTACACAGGCCTTATGCCTCCGGATCAGAAAGAAGTGGATGCTGCCGGTAAGAAAAAGGATCTGGCCGAAAAAAACAGGTCCGACCAGGCCCGACTGGTGCAAAAGCTGGAGACAGAAAGTCTGAAGGGGCAGGAATACGCCGTCAGGGAGATCAATAAGGTTTATAAAAACAGGCCCTCTGCATACACATGGGGAGAACTTACAGAACCCGGAAAGCTGGACTCCATGGAAACAAAAATTACGGGCGAAATCTCCAAAAGAGATATGGAGTTCCGGGAGGCTTCCCGTATGGTGGAACGTAAGGGAAAACTTCAAAAATCTCTTGCAGACCTTCGTAAGATGCTTGAGGAAAACCGAAGGCTCCGGGATGCGGAGAGTTCAGCAGCGGCCAGGCTCCAGGCAGATCTGGCGGGAAATGAAGCCAGCTTTAAGGCGGTCAGGGAAAGTCTGACCTTCGAGACGGAAAAAGCAGCGCTTCTGGAGGATCAGAGGCTTGCAGGAGACCAGGAGAAGCTGAAAAAAACCATCGACCGGGCGGAAAAGGACCTGAAGGCGGCGGGAGAAGCCCTGAACACCATAAGGGGCCGGATCGCTGGCGCCGTAAAGACCCGGGAAGAGGAAAAAGACAGGAAGGATATCCTGGAAAGAAGGTTCGGAGAAGCCCTGACAGGGGCCTTTGCCACCCGGGCAGCCTATGAGGAAGCCATTTCCTTCTGCAGCCGTGAAAACCCTGAAAAGTGGCTGGATACAGAGACCCGCCTGGTGACAGAGCATACATCCGGAAAGGTCCATGCCCTGGAGGTCCTTCGGGAGCTGCAGAAGGAGACGGAAGGCCTTGAGAGAACCGATCTGGATGCACTGGATCTAAAGATCCGGGAGGCAGGGGATGCCCTGAAGAAGGCCCAGGATGCCTTAAGCGAGAGGCAGGCCTTCCTTCTGAACCACACGGAGACCCTGGAAAAGGTCCGCTCCCGTCTGGAGGAGATCGAAAGGATCGCCCCGGCATGTACCAGGATCCATCAGCTCTCTGCCATGGCCTCCGGCGCCGCCGACGCAGGCGGAAAGCTCAGCTTCGAACGCTACGCAATGGGAGAAGCCTTCCGGGAGATCCTGACAGAGGCCAATCAGAGGCTGCAGATCATGACGGGGGGCCGGTTCGAGCTGATCCACCGCCTGGAAGGAGCCAGAGCCAACGCAGCGGCAGGTCTGGAGATCGACGTCCTGGACAACAGCTCGGGCACCACCAGAAGGGCCGGTTCCATTTCCGGCGGCGAGGGCTTCCAGGTATCCCTGGCCCTGGCCCTGGGATTGTCCGACGCGGCCCAGAACCATGCGGGCGGCACCGAGATCGACGCCATGTTCATAGACGAGGGCTTCGGATCCCTGGACGATGCGGTCCTGGACAACGCCATCAAGGTCCTGGACCAGCTTTCCTCCGGCAGCCGTCAGATCGGGATCATCTCCCACGTATCCAAGCTGGAGGAGAGTATTCCCAAGAAGATCGTTGTTAAGAGCACGGAAAGAGGCAGCAGGATCAGAATCGTCAGGTAGGAAAGGAGAGGGCTATGCCGGACTGGCTGAAGGACGCGGTATTTTATGAGATCTATCCCCAGAGCTTTAAGGATGCGGGCGGGGACGGCATCGGTGATTTTGAGGGGATCATCCAGAAGCTGGACTATGTAAGGGACCTGGGCTGCAATGCCATCTGGCTCAATCCCTGCTTTGACTCCCCCTTTAAGGACGCCGGCTACGACGTCCGGGATTATAAGAAGGCGGCGCCCCGCTACGGGACCACCGAAGACCTGGTCCGCCTTTTTGAAGAGGCCCACCATCGGGGGATCCGGGTCCTCTTGGACCTGGTGCCCGGCCACACCTCGGAGGAGCATCCCTGGTTTCTGGAGAGCAGAAAGCCGGAATCAAATCCCCTTTCCGGCCGCTATATCTGGACGGACTTCGTCTTCAAATGGGGAGGCGGCCTGAATTTCATCTCGGGAGAAGCCGAAAGGGACGGCGGCTATGTCATTAACTTCTTCAAGTGCCAGCCGGCCCTCAACTACGGTTTTCTTCATCCCTCGGAGTCCTGGCACCAGAGGATCGATTCCCCCGACGCCCTGTCCACAAGAGAGGCTGTGAAGGATATCATGCGTTTCTGGCTCTCCAGAGGCTGCGACGGATTCCGGGTGGACATGGCCGATTCCCTGGTCAAGTTCGACGACGAAAACAAATCCGGGACCTGCGCCGTATGGAGGGATATCCTGGGAGAGATCGGGAAGGAATACCCGGAAGCCGCCTTCGCGGCGGAGTGGTGCTCCCCTTGGCAGGCCCTTTCCTGCGGCTTCCACATGGATTTTTACCTGGACCACCTGGGCAACGGCTACAATACCCTTCTTCGGGACTACAAGTCCGGAGAGGACCATTCTTATTTCAAAAAGGACGCGGGCGGGGATATCCTGCGCTTCTTAAGGGACTATCTGCCCCGCTACAACGATACCCGGGAAGAGGGCTATATCTCCCTGATCAGCTGCAACCACGACACCCAGAGGCCCAGCTTCAACCTGGGAAAAAGAGAGCTGGAGATCTTCTACGCCTTCCTCTTTACCATGCCGGGCGTTCCCTTCCTCTACTACGGGGATGAGATCGGCATGCGCTATATAGAGGGCCTTCCCACCAAAGAAGGGGGTTACTACCGTACAGGGACCAGGACCCCCATGCAGTGGACAAAGGGAAAGAACATGGGTTTTTCCGAGGCGGAGGAAAAAGACCTCTACCTGCCTGTGGACCCTGCCCCTGACGCCCCGGACCTGGAGAGCCAGATGGAAGATCCTTCCTCCCTGTATCACAGGGTCAGAGACCTGATCCGCCTGCGTCATAAGTATCCTGAACTTGGGTCAGATGCAGCCTTCGGGGTCCTTTTCGCGAAGGAAAAAAAGAACCCCTTCGTTTACAGAAGAGGTTCCATGATCATTGCATTAAATCCCTCCGGTCAGGAGGCCTTTGCTCCTGTTCCCGCCTCCGGAAGGAGAAAGGTATATGAGATCGGACAGGGAAGGGCGGACGATCAGGGGATCCTTCTTGGCCCCCAGTCCTGCCTGATCCTTAAGTAAACAAAAAAACCTTCGGTTTTTTACTCCGGTTTTTTTCTATTCCTCCAGAGCGGACTCCAGGATGGCCA
>CAMOGQ010000028.1 GCA_946614165.1 uncultured Lachnospiraceae bacterium | reverse complement strand
GGGCAGAGTGCGCTCAGAAAGTGAAAGCCCGCAGAAAAACAGGGCAAAAGCAAAATAATACCAGAAGAATCAAAGCTCCTTTCGGACAGGTTTTAAGCCTTATCCGGAAGGAGCCTTTTTCATTGGTGTAGGGTATGAATGGCGGATCATTAACAGCACCGGGAAGCTGCTGTTATGGTCTGCAGTATAGGGGCATTCTGACTCTTTTTGCATGATCGCCGTACCAGTGAAAAGTAAAAACTGCTGTTTTTTCTGCGGACAGTCCCCTGCAGCAGTTCTGGATGAAAAACAGGGACGCGGTTGATATTATAACGGCCGACCGTTATAATTTTGAATAAAGGAAGGTGAGGCTCCAATGACAATTCGCGAGATATTAATCGAAAAAAAGATGACAGTATACAGACTTGCCAGAGAAAGCAGAGTTCCGTATTCGACCGTAAATGACATATGCAGCGGCAGGGCGCAGCTTGAAAAGTGCAGTGCCGAAACCGTCTATAAAATTGCCCGCGCCCTGGATGTTTCCATGGAAGAACTGCTTGCCCCCTGCTTTCTGAAACGAAGCAGTTTTGAGAACTTCAAAAGCAGTGTCTGTCACAGGGTCAGAGAACTGGGAGATATAGACTTTATTATTCAGACGCTAGAGGGCGGTGAGATCACTGTTTATTATGAGAAAAAGTGGTATCCCGAATGCTTTTACCTGCTTGCCATGCTGGACTATATCAGCCGGGAGAACAATGTTCCCCTTGATGCCGGGTATGATGATCTCCGCAGGTGCAGACTGGAAAAGCCTGTATATCCGGCAGGGCTTCTGGCAGTGTCCGCAGCGGCCGGAAACGATGAAGCTCTGAAGGAAGCGGAAAAAAGGGCGATCCCGGAGTTCATGCGGTTCAACATTGTGGAAAACGAGGTTAGAAATGTCATCTGAGAACAGATTTGAGTTTACGAAAGAAAATATCGATCTCTATCTGAAAGAAGCGGCAAAAGAATACAGGAAGCTTATCGGAAAAAAGATGCCCGCGGAACTTATCCTGATCGGAGGAGCTTCCGTTCTGATCAATTACGGTTTCCGGAATGCGACTACGGATATCGATGCCCTGATCCTGGCCGCATCCGCAATGAAAGACGCAGTCAGCCATGTCAGAGACCGGTTCGGTCTTCCCGCCGGCTGGCTGAATGCCGATTTCATGAAGACAGCTTCCTATACGGAAAAGATCAGGGAGTTCTCAGTCTATTACAGAACTTATGCCAATGTGGTGACGATCCGTACCGTGAAGGCTGAATATCTAATCGCCATAAAGCTGAGATCCGGAAGGCAGTATAAAAGTGACCTGTCGGACGTGCTGGGCATCCTGGCAGAACATGAAAAAACGGGAAACCCGATTACCATGGAACAGATCCGGAAGGCTGTTGCTGATCTGTATGGAGACTGGAATTCTCTTTCTGATTCTTCTCAGACTTTTATCCGGAATGTTATGATGAGGGGACGGTTCGAAAAACTGTATGAGCAGGTCGCACAGGGAGAAAAGGAAACAAAAAAACTGATGATCCAGTTTGAAAAGGATTACCCGGACGTAATGAAAAGTTCCAATGTGAATGGCATTGTTATGGCTCTCCAGAAGAAAGCGGATAAGGCTTCCATCATTGCACAGCTGAGGACAAGAAAGCATGGAGGGGAACTGTAAGCATGAATGAGAATTTTAGGGAAAGATATGACATGCCAGCTCCTGAAAATATCCAGCTGATGCTGCAGAGAAAAGCGGAGGAAGAAATGTTTAAATCCGGCCGGCTCATTTACGGAGAATTCATATACAAACTGCTGGAAGACGATACAGCAGTGATCTATCTTTACCGGGGAAAGGAAAGAGCACTGTTCGTCCCTGAATGGATAGACGGGTATAGAGTGACGGGGATCTGGGACAGGGCATTTCGTGACTGCATAAGCCTGGAGGAGATCATATTACCGAAAGGTGTGACACGTATCGGGTTCGAGGCGTTTTTGCGATGCGTAAACCTGAAGAGTATCATACTGCAGGAAGGACTGATCGAGATTGCGGGAAAGGCATTTTGTGAATGCCGTAAGCTGAGGGGCATTCAGCTGCCTGAAGGCACTAAAAGTATAGGGTACAGGGCTTTTTATCACAGCGGTCTGGATCAGATCATCCTGCCCGAAGGCCTGACGTGTATTGATATAAAAGCCTTTGAAGACTGTGAAATGCTGAGAAAGGCCGTATTGCCGAAAGGTATAGACTGCATTAAGTACAGAACTTTTTATGGCTGCAGAAGACTGGAAAGGATCGACCTGCCGGAGGGCCTGAAGAGAATAGGGGATAATGCTTTCAGTTTTTGTTTCAAACTTCAGGAAATCGTTCTTCCGGAAGGCTTGACTGAGATTGGGGAAGGGGCTTTTGAATGCTGCTTCAGACTGAAGGAGTTCAGACCGCCGAAAAGTGTCAAACGGATTGGAAAAGGGGCGTTTAATGAATGCTTCAAAACTGGGAACAAAAGATTCTTTGAGGAGCTGCTGATCGGTTTGATGGACATTAACGCCGTGCCTGATGAATGAAAAGGCTGTTCTGCCTGCGAATAACCATTTCATGCAGCGCAGGATTCGGGGGTCGAACCCGCATCTTTTGCCGGTACAGGCAAACACTCTTTCCACATTGAGCTACTCCTGCAGTAAAAACTTTTAAAGACCCCGGCCCCGCAGCCTGTGTACCGCCAGGAATCTTCAGGTATTCAGCATACGTCAGCGGTGGCGGCAGCGTCAAGGGGCCCGTGCATATTCATAGTGTACATCAGAAAAGCTTTTAATGAAGCGGCAGTAATTCTGATGAAGTTCATTCATCCGTAGAAGCGGTCAAGGGAGAAATGAGCTGAACAGTAAATTCCCGTTTAAGAACTATATTTAAAATTAGTGGGGCTTTCAATGAAGGTGCCTGCCTGCGTGAACCATCAAAGCGCAGGCAGGCGCATTTTTTTGCTTACTGCCAGGATATCCGGTCTGTTTTCATACAGAAGGCCGATCGGGACTTTCTGCCTTCTGCCGTGCCAGCCATTCCTTTGGAGGCAGGCCGTAGTAGTCACGGAAGGACCGGTAGAAGCTGCTGAGAGTGGCAAAGCCTGTCAGCGGGGCCACTTCCTCGGGAGGATACTGTCTGTCCAAAAGGAGCTCCGCCGCCTTTTTCATCTTCATGCCCCGGACCAGGTCTCCGAAGGACTGGCCGGTACAGGACTTTACAATCCGGCCTACCTGCTTGGGACTGTAGGAAAAGCGCTTTGCCACGTCCTCCAGGGTGGCTTCCTGGTAGTGGGTCTGGATATAGCTTAAGATGGCGGAGAACTGATGCTTCCAGAAGAAGTGGTCTGACCTGGGCAGACGGGCAGTCCCTTCGTATCTTCTGAGGATCAGAAGAAAGAAAAGACGCATGAGGGCCCCCGTCATCTGGGAGGAGTAGGGCTCATCCAGTTGGTACTCCTTATAGATCTGCAGAAGGAGCCGGCGGATCTCGGCGTCCTCCCCGGTATCGAAATACAGATAGGAGGCCGGCTTTTCTCCCTCCAGGGCAATACGGAAAAAGCGGCTCAGCAGGTTGCCGTCTCCCAGCTGATTCCAGAAGATGCTGCGGAAGGTGGCGGCCCGGATCATATAGAAGGCCAGTACGGCATCCTCCCTGTAGCAGGGAGTGGCATGGACAACGCCGGGGGCGGTGATCAGAACGCCGCCTCTGGGGAGGGTCACGATCTCATTCTGGAAATGAACGGGGCATTCCCCGGATAAGGCATAGTAGACCTGAAAATAGGTGGCAGAGTGCCACTGGGCAGGAAAATAACGCAGCATACGGCCTACGGAAATGTCCTTTCCTGACGGAAGAAAGCTTTCGTCGTCCTGGACGGCCATGGCTTTGAGAAGTGTGGCCCTTGCCCTGCGGCTGTCCGGGGCGATTACGATCTCCCCTGCCAGTCGGGTCATTTCATTGCCCGGGGTAAAGTAGGGAAGCATCTCTTCCGTTGCCCGTCCGTGCTGCCTGCCGTAGCTTTCGATCAGGCCTGCCACGTAGTCCGTCAGTTCTTCATAGGACAGGATCCGGCAGTCATAATCTTCCTGTCTTTCCATGGCCTCCTTCAGAAGAGATTCCACAAGGGTCATGGGCAGGCTTTCCAGATTCTCCATTTTTGCCATGATCAAATACCTCCATGTCCCTAAATGATAATAAATGCGTCTTCTGTGGTCAATGAAATGCGGAAGAGGAATCAGTAAAATTAAATCATCAGAAACAAGCATTATTCAGAAAGGGGTTATCGACCGATGATGAAACTGTTTTCCATGAGAGCACTGGACTCCCGCATCAGATCCGCCAACACTACGTCGGCAGAGAAATGGCTTGGCTATTTCCTGGGACCTGTGGGCGCCGCCACACTGAATTTCACCGTCATCAGCTACCTGAACGTTTTCTACACCGATGTCCTGGGACTGACAAACGGATTTGCCTGGGTAGCGGCCTTCCTGGCTCTCTTCCCCATCATTTCCAAGATCATCGACGCTGCCACAAACCTTCTGATGGGACAGATCATTGAAAGGACCCATACCAGGCAGGGCAAGGCCCGTCCCTGGCTCTTCGTTTCGGCCCCTCTTATGTTTATCGCCATGCTCTTTCTCTTCAGGCTTCCCAGAGAGCACAGCATCTGGCAGATCGTCATGGTGGTCCTGACCTACAACCTCTTTTTCTCCTTCGCCTACACCATCTACAACATGTCCCATACCCTGATGGTCCCCCTGTCCACCAGCAACGTGAAGCAGAGAGACGGCCTCTCCCTTTTCTCCAACTTGGGCGGAAACATGCTGCCGGGCACCGTGGTGGCTCTGGTCTTTCCCGCCGTCCTGATGCCTGTCCTGGGAGCGGACTATGACAAATGGGTCACGGCCATGTCCGTGATCGCGGCATTTTCCCTCCCCCTGACCCTTCTGGAATACTACTTCACCAAAGAGCGTATTACGGAAGCCGCCGCCAGTGCCGGCGAGACCAGGAACGTGAGCTTTACCGAGCAGCTCAGGGCCTGTTTCTCCTCAAAATACTGGATCATGATGATCGTATACATGCTCATGTTCCAGATCATGTCCAATATCATGACCATCTCCCTTCCCTACTTCTGCAACTGGGTCCTGGGAACCTATAACGACGGACATACACAGGCCATCCTTTCGGCCGTAGGCAAGGCTCCCTTAGGCTTTGGCGTATTTATCCTCTGGCCTCTGATCAAGCGCTTCGGCAAGAGAAAGGTCATGATCGTGGGCTTTCTTCTGGCAGCGGCGGCTGAGGGGCTCTGCCTTATGAATCCCTCCTCCATGCCCGTCATGCTGGCAGGGTCTCTTATCTACGCTTTCGGATTCCTTCCCTCCTACGTCTATACAGCCCTGATGGCGGATACCCTGGACTATATCGAGTATGACAAGGGTCTTCGGGCGGATGGTCTGACAGCCTCTGTCTTTACCATTGTAATGACCGTCTCCGTAGGCATCGGCCAGGGCATCTTCAACATGGGCCTTGCCACGGCAGGCTACCAGTCCCCCGTGCAGAACGCCGAAGGCATCTGGAACGTCCAGAACGCCTCTGCCAAAGGCTTTATCACCTTTGCCTATATCGCCATTCCCCTGATCTGCCTGGCAGTCATGGCCATCATCATGATCTTCCTGAACGTGGAAGACCACCTGCCCATGGTCCATGAAAAGCTGACAGAGAGAAGAAAGGCAGAGGCTGCGGCCAGGGGCGAAGTCTATCTCTCCCCCGAGGAAAGAGCCGAAAAGGAAGCGGCCCTTCAGGAAGCGGAAGCCGAGAAGAAAAGGATCGAAGAACTGAAGGCCAGATGCGCCGCAAAGGGTCTTGACTTCGACCAGGAAGAAGCAAAGTACCAGGCAAAGCTTGCGGCAAAGAAAGCAAAAGCAGATAATAAAAAGAAGAAGTAATTAGTGAATGTGCGGGAGAGAGCGCCTGAAGGAACCGGGAACGGTCATTAAAAAAGCTCTCTCCCTGCATGTATCTGCTCTGAAGGGAGGAAAGAACCCTATGAAGAAACAGTCCTTTAACAGAAACTGGACCCTGAACGGACAGAGCGTGACTCTGCCTCACGATGCCATGATCCATGAAGAGAGGAGTGCGGACGCTCCCGGCGGATCCGGCCACGCCTATTTCCCCGGAGGGATCTACGAATACGAAAAGAGTTTTGAAATAACGAAGGACCAGCTTGGAAAGCCCGTGCTCCTGCACTTTGAGGGCGTATACAGGAACGCTTCCGTATCTGTCAACGGAAAAGAAGCCGCATCCTGCGCCTACGGCTATATTCCCTTTACGGCGGACCTGACGGACCTGGTACGGGAAGGGGAAAATACCGTGACGGTCCGGGCGGACAACAGCCAGCTTCCCAACTCCCGCTGGTATTCGGGATCCGGCATCTACCGGCCGGTATGGCTTCTGACCTCGGAAAAGGACCATATCTGCTTTGAAGGAGTCAGAGTGGACACCCTGTCCGTAAATCCCGCCAGGATCCGGATCAGAACAAGGACAGAAGGGGAAGGCCAGGTACAGGTGACCATTCTGGACGCAGAGGGCAATAAGGCAGCCGAAGGAAAGGGCTGCGATATCATCCTGGAGATCCCGGAGGCTTTACTCTGGTCCGACGAGAACCCTTATCTTTACAGGGCGCAGGTATCCCTTATAAAGGACGGGGCCGTAATGGATGAGGAGACCGTATCCTTCGGCATCCGCCTGATCTCCTGGTCCTCTCAGGGACTTTACATTAACGGAAAGGAGACCCTGCTCCGGGGCGGCTGCGTCCACCACGACCAGGGCATTCTGGGAGCTGCCTGCTATGACGAGAGCGAATACAGAAGGGCCCGGATCCTCAAGGAATCCGGCTTCAACGCCCTCCGCATCAGCCATAATCCGGCCTCCAGAGCGCTTCTGGAAGCCTGCGACAAGCTGGGCCTCTATGTCATGGACGAGACCTGGGATATGTGGTACAACCACAAGACCCTGTATGACTATGCCGGATATTTCATGGACAACTGGAAGGAAGACATGACAAAGCTGGTCAGCAGGGACTATAACCACCCCTCTGTCATCATGTACTCCATCGGCAATGAGATCAGCGAGCCCGCAGCCCCAAAGGGCGTGGATCTGGCAAAGGAGATGATCGCCCTTCTCCATGAGCAGGATCCCGGAAGACCCGTTACCGGCGGCATCAATCTGATGATCATCGCCAGGTCCGCAGCCGGTAAGGGTATCTATAATGAGGACGGCAGCGGCCGGGCAGATGAAAAGAAGCAGGAGTCCGCCTCCGGCATGAACTCCACCATGTTCAACCTCATGGCCTCCATGGTAGGCACCGGCATGAACAAGGCAGCCAACGGAAAGAAGACCGACAAGATCACCAGTCCTGTTCTGGATGCCCTGGACATCGCAGGCTATAACTACGCTTCGGGCCGTTATAAGAAGGAAGGAAAGATCCATCCGGACAGACTCATCGTAGGGTCCGAGACCTTCCCCCAGGATATATATAAGAACTGGCAGATGGTCAAAGAACTTCCCTATCTGGCGGGAGACTTCATGTGGACGGCCTGGGACTATCTGGGCGAGTGCGGCATCGGGGCCTGGGCCTATACGGACGACGGCAGAGGCTTTGACAAGCCCTATCCCTGGATCCTGGCCGATACGGGAGCCCTGGACATCCTGGGAACCCCTAACGGCGAGCTTTTCCTGGCCCAGTCTGCCTGGGGGCTTTTGAAGAACCCCAGGATCGGCGTCCGCCCTGTCAACCACCCCGGAGTCAAGGTGGCAAAATCCATCTGGAGAGGGACCAACGCCATGGAATCCTGGAGCTTTAAGGGATGCACGGGCGAAAAGGCTGTGATCGAAGTTTACAGCGAAGCGCCTTATGTGGCTCTCTTTGTCAACGGATTCCGCATCGGAAAGAAAAAGACAAAAGGCGGAAAGGCCGTCTTTACCGCAAAATATCAGCCCGGCAACATCGTGGCCGCAGCCTTTGACGAGGGCGGCCTGGAGATCGGAAGGTCCTCCCTTCACTCCGCAGGAAAGGCATCCCTGGTGGTCCGCACCGAAAAGGAAAAGGCGGCTCCCGGCGAGATCCTATATATCCCCGTGCAGGTGGAAGACAGTAAAGGCATCGTAGAGTGCAACGATGACCGGAAGGTCACTGTTACCGTGGAAGGAGGCGAACTCCTGGCCTTCGGCAGCGCCAATCCCCGCACACAGGAGCGCTATGACGCCGGCACCTTTACCACCTACTACGGAAGGGCTCTGGCCGTTGTCCGGGCAGGTGAGTCCGGGACTGTCAGGATCACCGCGACGGGCGGGGAAAAGGCAGAGGCCGAGATCCCTGTAAAGGGAGCATAAGCAGAGTTCAGACAGGCGGAGAAAGCAAAGAAATATCAGGGGAGGCGGAAGGAGCAGGAAAGTATCCTTCCGCCTTTCAGGAACAGTGAAGCAAAAAACAGATAAACGGAAACAGAGAAACAGAAAAATCAGATTTAAACCGCAGGAGGGAGCCTATGAGACCGGTTCGGCTGCAGACAGAATATTTAACAGAGCCCCTTGGACTTGGCATCAGAAGGCCGGAGCTTTCGTGGAACTGCCGGGGCGGGACCTTACAGAGCGCCTACCGGGTAGTGGCCAGGAAGGCAGGTCCGGACGGTCGGGAAGGAGAGATCCTGTGGGATTCGGGAAAGGTGGAATCTTCCTCTATGACCCATATCCCCTACGGGGGAGCGCTTCTGGGCTCCAGAGAGAGGGTGAACTGGACAGTGACCCTCTGGGACGAGAAGGGAGAGCAGGGGGAGGAAGCCTCTTCGTGGTTCGAAACGGGCCTTCTTTTCCCTTCCGACTGGGAGGCCGCCTGGATCAGCGGGGACTATAAGCCCCGGAGGAATAAAAGGTATCCTGCAGACTGCTTCCGAAAACGCTTTAAGGAAGAAGGAAAGATCGTATCCGCCAGGCTCTATGCCGCGGCCAGAGGGATCTACCGCTTTAAGATCAACGGAAAGCCTATAGAGGACTTTATCCTGGCCCCCGGCATGACGGATTACAGGAAGCGGATCCAGTATCAGACCTATGACGTAACAGACCTTCTGAAGGAAAAGAACACCCTGGAAGCAGAGCTCTTCGACGGGTGGTTCAGGGGGAGCGAAGCCGCCTACGGGGTCACCAACGTGTTCGGAAACGAGACCAGCCTCATGGCTCAGCTGGAGATCACGCTGGGGGACGGGAGCGTCCGCACCCTTTGTACGGACTCTGCCTGGGCCTGGTCCAATGACGGCCCGGTCCGTTTTGCGGACCTGAAGGACGGGGAAGTATACGACGCCTCCATGAAGCCCTCCTACAGTGGAAGGGCCAGAGAAGTCAGGGGTCCGGAAGGCGTCCTGATCGCCGCTTCCGACAACGTGCCCGTCAGGGAGCACGAGCGTTTTCCGGCAAAACTCCTGCCCGGCCGGGTCCTGGACTTCGGACAGAACATAGCGGGCTATCTGTCCTTTGACATAAAGGGCAGGAAGGGAGAGGCCCTCCGCATCGTATGCGGAGAGGTGCTGGACCGGAACGGGAACGTGGATCTTTCCGGCGTCCAGGAAGAGAGGCCCGTAAAGGGCTGGAACGGTCTCAGCCTGATCCGAAAGCTCATGACAGGAAAGACGCCCGGGGTGACGGAGCCGACTCCCCGCCAGGAGATCCTCTTTACCTGCTCCGGCGGACAGGACCATTACAAGACCTCGGCCGCCGTCTTCGGCTTCCGCTATGCTCAGGTCTTCGGGGGAGCAGAGATCGATCCGGAGGACTTTACCGCCATCGCCGTCTATTCCGACATGGAAGAGACCGGGACCTTTGCCTGCTCCAATGACCTGGTAAGCCGGCTTGTCAGCAATACCAGGTGGAGCATGAAAGGGAACTTCCTGGACCTGCCCACCGACTGCCCCACCAGAGAGCGCCTTGGCTGGACGGGAGACGCCCAGATCTTTTTCGATACCGGGGCCTATTTCATGAACACCGCCCCCTTCTTCCGCAAGTGGCTGCGGGATATGGAGGATAACGTCTATCCAAACGGCCTGATCTCGGCCGTCATTCCCTACAGCGGGGTGGAGATGATGTATAAGGCCACGGGATCCTCCGTGGGCTGGGCGGACGCCGTCTATCTGATCCCCTGGCGTTACTACCTGCGCTACGGGGATAAAAGGATCCTGGAGACCTCCTGGCCCATGATCAGAGGCTACGGAGACTATCTCTTAAAGAACCTGGGACAGGGGGACAAAAAGGAAGCAAAGAACAATCCCCTTAACGAATTCACCTATGAAAAGGGTGTCCATCTGGGCGAGTGGCTGGAGCCGGAAGAGTTCCGTGATACAGTTTACGGAACAAAGGCAAAGCACCCCGAGGAATGCACCGCCTACCTGTATTACAGCATGACCACCATCGGAAAGATCGCAGACCTTCTGGAAGAACCCCATGAAGCTTATGACAGGGCCGCAGAGGGGGCAAAAATGGCCTACCTGCGCTTTGCGGACCTGGATACGGACCGCCAGGCAAAGCTGGTCAGACCCCTGGCCCTGGGCCTTCTGGAAGGAAATACAAAAAAGAGAGCCCAGAAGCGCCTGAAGAAGGCCGCGGAAAACTACAACTACAGGGTCGGCACGGGCTTTTTGTCCACCCCTTTTCTTCTGCCGGTCCTGACAGAGGCGGGAGAGACCGAAACGGCCTACCGCATGCTGGAAAATACCGAAAAGCCCGGCTGGCTGGCAGAAGTACTGGAGGGGGCCACCACCGTCTGGGAGAACTGGGAAGGGAATCTCTCCCGCAACCATTACTCCCCCGGAGCGGTCTGCCAGTGGCTCTTTGATACCTGCGCGGGCATACGGGTGGAGGGGGAAAGACACTTTGTCATAAGCCCCGTGCCCGGAGGGAGCCTGACCTTTGCGGAGGGATCCTACCTGAGTCCTTACGGACAAGTCGAAAGCCGGTGGGAGAAGAAAGAGGGCAGGATCCTGTATCAGATCCGTATCCCGGAAAACTGCAGGGCGGAGATACGCCTGCCCGGTATGGAAAGCATAAATGTGACAGCAGGGAGGTATTCCTATGAGCAGACCCTTTAACTGGGCCTTTATCGGCACCGGGACACTGGCAAAGACTGTGGCTAAGGAGATCACCCGGTCCGGAAGGCACAAAGTCGTCAGCGTCTATTCCAGAAACCCCGAAAAGAGAGGGGCGTTTGCAAGGAAATACGGGGCTCTTTCCGCAGAAACGCCGGAAGAAGCCATGTCTCTCCCCGAAGTGGACGGGGTCTATATCGTAACGCCCCATACCAGCCATAAAGACTACGCCCTCATGGCACTGGACCTGGGAAAGCCGGTCCTCTGCGAAAAGCCTGTGTCCACAGACCGGGCAAAGGCGGAGGAGATGATCAGGAAGAGCCGGGAGAAGGGGATCTACTTTACCGAGGCCATGTGGACCTGGTTCTCTCCTGTGGCAAACCAGGTGAAGGCCTGGCTGGATGCGGGAGAATACGGAGAGATCGAATCCGCTTACTTCAACTACCACTTAAAGAGCATGGGCTATGCCCCCAGGGTGGCCGACCCCAATCTGGCGGGCGGAGCCCTTCTGGATATCGGCATCTACGGCCTGACCTATGCCTACCGCCTTTTCGGAAAGCCCGAAAGGATCCGCTGCAGGGGAGACCTGCAGGGAGGCGTGGATACGGGAGAGAGGATCAGTCTTTACTATCCCGGAGGCAGAGTCTTTACCGTAGACAGCTCCATCGTAAACTTAAAAGGTCTGGAAAGGATGGTCCTTCAGGGAACGGAGGGATCCACCTCCCTCTGGTTCTTCCACGGTCCCCGCAGGGTAAAGATGAAAAGGAAGGGGGCAAAGAGCCTGGTCTTTAAGGGGGACGGCTCATACCTCAATGAATTCGATATCGTCTCCTCCGAGATCCGGGAGGGGCTTACAGAGAGCCGCTGCGTCCCCCATCAGGCCACGCTGGACGTAATGGAGATGATGGACGAGTGCCGAAGGCAGATGCATCTGGTCTATCCTTTTGAGAAAGAGAAGGAAGAAGAAAAGGATCAGGAAAAGTGATAAAAGAAAGAAATAAATGAAGGCCAGGCAGAAGAAAGGGAAGGGAGACCGTAAGCAGCATGAGATATGACAGCATAAGACCCGGCAGGATATGGCTGGATACTTCCGGAAAGCCCATCCAGGCTCACGGCTTTTCCGTCTTCTGGAACGAGAAGGAAAAGCTCTGGTACTGGTACGGAGAGAACAAGGAAAGGACCGACGGTAAGGGGAATATCTGGCACTGGGGCGTCCGCCTCTATACCGGCAGGGACCTTATGAACTGGGACGACAGGGGGCTTATCATTCCCCCTCAGCCAAAGGACCTGACCAGCCCTCTTCATCCCACCTACTGCATGGACAGGCCCCATATCCTCTACTGCGAAAAGACCGGCCTGTACGTGGCCTGGCTCAAGATCATGGCGGGGGAAGTCAGCCAGTTCATGAGCGTTATGACCTCTCCCCACTTCGAAGGCCCCTATACCTTTGTCCACAGGATCTGCAAGCCCCTGGACATGGATACGGGAGACTTCTGCCTCCACGCAGACGAAGACGGAAAGGCCTATATATGGTTCGAGAGGCCCCATTTCCAGCTGATCTGCGCGGATCTGACAGAAGACTATACGGATGTGACGGGAAATTACAGCGTCCATTACGACGGCCTTCTTCCGCCTCTGACAAGAGAAGCGCCCACCTACTTTGAAAGGAAGGGGAAGAGATATCTGTTTACCAGCGGAACCTCGGGCTACTACCCCAATCCGTCCAGGGTGTGCATGTTTGATGATCCCCACGGGGAATATACAGACCTGGGGGATCCCTTTATCGGAGACAGGAGCCATACCAGCTTTTCCTCCCAGATCACAAGCGTCATTAAGATCCCGGGGACGGACCGGTATATAGCCTGCGCGGACCGCTGGATGCCCCAGTGGTATGTAAAGCCCCTGGCCGGGCAGATCATTTCCGGCATGGAAAGGCACTTCAAAGACTATAAGCCCGATACCTCTCCCAGAAAGGCTGCTCCTCTCCCGGGGATTGAGCAGCGGCATAAGGAGAATACCTCCATCTCCCGCTACGTATGGCTTCCCATGGAATGGCAGGGCGACAAGCCCGTGATCCGGTGGAGAAAGAGCTGGAGGCCGGAGGACATCGGATAAAGAGCTTCCGGTTCCGGGATATTTAAGGAGCGGGACCAGAGAAAAAGACAGGGGAGCCTGATGGGACAGCAGGATCCTGAAGAGACAGCTGTACCCGTAAAACAGAATATGGCAGCTAAAACAGAACCGGTCTTTTGCCTGTACATTTACAGGCAGAAGGCCGGTTTTATGCTGCCCTGGAGAAGAGCGTGAAGAGGGAGGCCCTTTACACCGTCAGCAAGGCCTGCCTTTGAGCCTTAAGACTGTCAGAGACCGGGCAGGTAATGCGCGGGTTACCGGTTTTTACAAAATATCAACCTGCGGCTTATTATGCATCCTTCCCCTGTCTGTCATGCTGTAAGCATAAGATATTTCATTTTCACAAAGCGCAGCAACCAAAAAGGAGGACTCTTATGGTGAAAGCACTCTCTCTTAACGTAGTAAGCGGAAATAAGGCCCCGGAGGCCAGACCCCTGATATCTGCAGTGCCGGCTTCGGCTCCGGCGAAGGCAGAAGAGAGAGGGGGAGGGATCCAGGACCTGGTCAGGGATGTGAGGCATGCGGTCATCGAATCCTACGGGAGTGACAGTACGATCCCGGAAGCCGTGGAAGGACTGGCCGTCAGAATGATGAACAGCAGCGGCCTGATCAGCGGTCTGCTCCCAGAACTCCGTCAGCATTACATTCAGGGACAGAAGGAATTCCATCTGTCCCTGGCCGGCAGGAGCGAGACCGAAAAACGGCAGATCATTGCACTCTTCCAGGACATGGCCGGACTGGTCAGCAATATACGCTATGCGTCGGGTTCCTCGACGCTCAGCGGGTCTCTTGCGCTTCTGCCCAGGGCCCAGAACTTTCTGACCGGCCAGTACCTGGAGCTGGCAGTCTATAAGACCATCAGGGACGTGCTTACAGAACTGGCGGACAGGTATAAGGCGGATTTTGAGATCTACAGGAATGTAAAGGTGGCGGACAGGAAAGGCGGGAATCTCAAAAATGAGTTTGACGTCGTGATCCGCTTCAACGGCGTCTGGTATATCGTGGAGTGCAAGAGCGGGAAGAACTATTCCGACTGGGACGGTTTCCTCAGTCTCGGAACGAACTATAACGTAATGCCCGCACATATGCTTCTGGTGGATCCCTGCATTTCCGGCAGCAGGGCGGAGATCATCGAATACTTCTGCGGATACCATGTATGCAGCTTGACAGCGGATACCCTCCGCGAAAAGGTGACGGAAATGATCGGCCATGATATGGCGGCGTGAAAGGAGGAGGGACAGATATGTCAGAGAGCCGTTTTAACAGTGCAGCAGGATACCGGCACAGGGACTTTGATCTGGGATTTTCCCCGGACCGGATCCCCTTAAGACCTGCCTTTGCGGTCCTTAAGGGGGAAGAAGTGGTCATGACGGGCCTCAGATACAATGGAATTCCCGTCGAAAAGCTTGAAAGGGACTATGATGAGACCGATTTCGCCATCGTGGAGGAGATCGGACGCAGCAGATACCTGAGCTCCCTGCAGATCTATCAGTTCGTAAGCCTTCGCGGATGCAGTGTCAGCCGGCAGGGGATCCGGCAGCGGCTGAACAGGATGCTCAAATACAGGGTCATCCGTGAATATGCCCTGACCGCCCCGGAAACGGGCGGATCTCTGAAAGTCTACGATCTGGACTTCAAGGGCTGCCGCATCGCCCAGGACAGAGGGGTGGTCTTTCATAAGGGCAACGCCTATATCAAAGGCCTCAGATTAAGAGAGCAGGGAATGATGGATTCGCCGGAGGACATCAAGCGCATTCTCGCCGGAAACATGATCGTTCTGGGCAACCTGATGAACGGCGCATCCTGCAAACGATTCGGCATCATGGAGACCATGCGTCCCTCACAGACCCTGGAGATCACAGACGGCTGCATCATCAGAACGGCCGCCAACATGCTGCTGGATGATGAATCGCTTCTTCTCTACGAGGTGGTCAGAAATGTGCCGGGGGCCCTTTCCGCCCTGGAGGACAAGCTGAAGCGTTATTACACCCTGGTAAATGACAGCCGCTACCTGGAGAGCAACTACTACGGATACAGGGCGCTGCCCCAGCTTGTGATCTGCGGCGAGAGCAGTGAACACTGTCTGATGATCGACAGGCACCTTCGCGAAAGAGGCCTGATCCGGGAGGAGGACAGCCTTTTATATACGGAAGATCTCTTTTATGTGCAGGGGACCCTCCAGAATCTGTATGAGCTGGATGAAAAGGGGGAGCGCACCTGGTACTGCCTCCCCGCCCTGCAGGAGGACGGGGACCTGAAGACCAGCGCATAGAAGGCCCGGATGACCATCCGGACGAAGGGGGGGATGCAGAGCCTTAACTCTTATCCTGCTTTTGCACCAGGGCCCTTTTCCTGTGGCTCTCTGCTTTCCGGCTCCGTATACGGGCATGGGTCATTTGCTGCTGTCTGCCTTGCCTTCCTCCTTCCTCCTGACTGTCAGGAGAAAGGAGAAAGAAAGAAAAAGAGGAAAAAGGGCACGCATGATATAATAAAGACGGAAACGGAAAAGCAGGGACCTGGCAGGTCCGGAAAGGAGCCTGATATGTCAATGAAATTCAAATATGTAAGGATACAGGGGACCGAACTGGCAGAAAATACCATGTATGCCAAGGGAATCTTCAGCATGTGCGTGCAACTGGTCCGGAACGATGTCATGGAGCAGGAAGATGCGGATCTCTTCCATGAAATCGATTCCTGGATCGCAGAGGTCCTGCCCTTCCCCCCTCAGTGCAGAAGGCAGGAGAGCGTGGTATGCTTTTTCAAGACAGAGAAGGAAAAGGAGATGATGCGCATGGTCCAGCCCCTCATGTGGCTTCTGGAGAAATACAACCATCCCTTCTTTGTGGTCTATACCAACAGCCCCGGAGAGATCGTCTATGAGGATGAATACCAGATTGTCGTAAAGGTACCGGGTTTTCTGCAGATCGAAAAGCTGCAGGAGTCCTGGAGCCCGGAAGAGGGAACAGAAGATAAGTAGACGGTCAGGCAGGGCAGATCCGGCTGCAGGAGCAGCGGGCTCTTGCAGGTCATGGCAGATTTTTCTGCAGAGAGGAGGATCCTGTGGATAAACAGCTTTTACCGGAAGAACTGGTCAGAGAGCATGCGGAGCAGACTGTAAAAAAGGCAGAGAAGGTGTGGAATATCTATCACAGAGGCATGTTGTTATTCAATGAACTGTATGACCGTCTGCTCGGTGAAGTTTTCTATGAGGGCGTCTATGACTTCCTGGAGAATCGCGGCCTGAAGATGGATATGATGGAAGACAGGTTCGCCTGCTTTCAGAAAGACATGGAGACTTTTCGGAAGGGATCGCGGCAGGAGGAAGGCAGCTTCTCCCCTTGGCTTTTTACCCGTGATAAGAAAGAAGCGGCATGCCTTGAGGATCACAGACAGGTCCTTCTCTTACTGGACCTGCTGTATCTGCCGGCTGAGTATTTTGAGCCTTTCCTGAAGAGTCCCGGGGTGACTGAGCCGGAAAATGTATATGCACATGGATATAGCTCCTGCGATGCCTATTTTATTCGCTATACCTGCAGGGACGACGGAGGTCTTCTTTCTGATCCCTCCCCGGTGGGAAAGACCTTTACCCTGACGGACCACTACGGTCTGAAGTCTGTCCTGACCATAACGAAGGTGAGGAGCTTTCGCTACAGGACGGAGCCGGACTATGATGCCGAGTATATCCTGGCGCACCCGGAGTCCTTTCCCTCCGGAATAGAATATCTTGCGGAAGGATCCATCGAAGGATATACAGAGGTCCCGAGGACCAACAGCACGGAAATCAGGGTTCATGTCCGACGGGGACAAATAGAAGACATTTCCTACTATGAGTATTTAAAGGACTGCTGTGCATTCCGCGAATTCCCTCTCTGGCAGCCTTATATTAAAGAAAGGAGAGCTTTCGAAGAAAAGAGGAAGAGCATCTTTGTGGCTGCCGTAAAGAAGCTGGATCAGGGAACTGCAAAGTAAAGATTTCTGCCGGTTTTGGCTTTGGCAGCGGCGGGAGCGGAAAGACGCATTGCGCTGGAACAAGGTATCAAATAAGCTGACAGAAGCTGCTGTATAGTGGAATCGCAGCGCAGTACAGTGGACCCCGGACCCCGTCACAGCGGAAGGAGAAAGGTGGCAGAAAGATGGGAAGAGAGCCTGAGCAGTAGCAGATGAACAAATGAAGCAAGGGGATTCCATCATTTTAAGTCAGGGCGCCCCCCTAAAATAATAGGAGGAAATTTTGTGGGAAAATATGTGAGAGAGTTTTATTAACCGGGGCTGGGACCTGCCTTTGGCAGTTTCAGAGTTTTTTTAGATATATGAGGACAACAAATGGAAGTAAGACTCTGATGAAGGTAGAATAACAAATATTCAGAAGAACGTAAGAGTTAAAGAGGAGAGTAATATGGTAGAGGTGCGTGGAGATAAAGAAAAGAAACAGTCAAGTGAATCTCAGGAAACCTTGAAAAAGGATGTTGAAAAAAGAAAATGGCTGAAAGAAAAAATGGAGCAGTTAAAAAAAATACCGTTAAAAAACATAGCTAAAGTTCTTTTTGCAACTATACAGACTTTAGCGAATCTTGCTGTTGTTATTACTTTAATTTTTGCCATATTTCAGTATATGGATACAAAAGAACCACTGGAAAACAATATAAAGCTGAAGAAAGCGGAAAGATATTATAATTTAGGAGATTATGAAGAAGCCGCAAAGAGATATGAAGAACTGGCGTCAAACAATATTCCGGAGGCTTTGAATAATCTGGCTTATATGCATTATAGAGGGTTGGGTGTCAAGCAGGATATAGCCAAGGCTAGGGATCTCTATTGGGATGCTTATCTGAATGGCAGTAGTCTGGCAATTAATAATCTTATTCTGCTGTCTTATGAACACGAATCGGAAGAATCTAAAGAAGATCTGGCGAAGATTTATAATATTGCATACCAGACGAAAAACGAGGACTGGATGGCGACAGCAATATCTTATATAACAGTTACCGATGTAGATGATATTGACCATTTAGATATCAGAAGTGGTAAATATGATTACATTTTTGAAGGTGGTGTAGAAGATATAGCAGAGCGTCTCAGGGATCCTGCCAACCAGTATGAGATCGACCGATGGAAAGCCGAAAGTGTTCTATACTTACCACACGCAGGCGCAGCTTATACTGGTGAATCTCGTAAAATGGTTTACCAGGGGGCTGTTTCGGGCAATGATGTGGAGGGAGAATATGGAATATATTACAAATATGTTATTTATACTCGAGGGATGAAAAGCACTGATAACTTAACTACGGGAATTGAACGAATACTGGATATAGAAAAAACAGAATGAAACGGCTGACATGTGCTCTCTGAATCAGAGTGGAAGAAGGAAGTTCTGACTGTTGTATATTCCACGCGGTAAGCCCACTCTTCACAGCCGTTTTGCCCACCAGTCACAGTTATTTAGCCCACTTGTCACAGAGCAGAGCCTTGTAAGCTGAACATTTTTTTAAATTATATTGCTGGTCAGATCGTTCCGCTCTGCACCTGTCAAGAGGCTTTTACGGCATAAATCCTCGTGCCCATAAAACTGGGCACTGCGGTTTATTCCACAGTCCTCTTGACAGGCTTGCCTTCCTGCGTAATCGGATTTTGCCGATAACGGAAAGCCAGATATAGCCCAAAAGCCTTCCGTTATCGCACATCTATTGTACGCAGGAAGGACGCTCCACTGCTGTCTGGCTCCGGGACGTCTTGCGGGGCTCTGCCCCTGCACCCCGGCCTCCTCCAAAAAGCCAGACCGGGGGCTTGAGCAGAAAGTCTTCTTAATGCCAGTAGGTCCAGTTGCCCGAACAGGCTTTGCGTACTTTTGATAGTCACACATTTGTATACCAAATCCATTATAAAAGAGCGCAAAACAAGTGGGCTCTGCTCCGTGGCAAGTGGGCTGGTTGTTCGGTGAAGGGTGGGCTAAATGACCGTGACCGGTGGGCTAATTAGCCGTGAAGGATGGGCTTCTAGCGTGGAATATACAACTGTTGAATCAATTCTTTGTTGGAGAAGAATTGAAAAGCATGAATTGGTTATAATCATACTGGATACATAAACTTTTGCCGGCAGGTATCTGAATTTTCTGCTTTTGGATTTTAATCAGATTCTCTTGGGAAAGGTAACAGAATAAGATCTGTAACTTTGAACGTTATTAACCAAAAATATGTCGATTTTGCTGAGGAGTATTCTATGCCAAAAGTATATCACGGAGACGGTCCGTATATTTTTATATCCTATAGTCATAAAGATAAAGATATAGTCATGTCGGAAATTGAACAGCTTCAGGAAAAAGGAATCAATACCTGGTATGATGCGGGTCTTGCATTAGGCTTAACGTGGGATGAAGATGAAGTGAAGAGACATATCGAAAAATCCAATTGCATCGGTGTTTTTTTCTTTGCTTCCCCATCCTTTCTTAATAGCCAGGCTGTCTGGAAAGAAGTTGGTATGACGAAAGACGCAGATAAACAGTATTGTATTATCATGCTGGATACATCTGTCACATGCTTTAATGGGGCACCGGCTGAAGTCATGCATAAGCTTTTCGAGGAATTGGAAAGCCAGATCGATGATGCGTGGCGTAATTCAAAGACATCCGCCTCACCTATGGATAAAAATACAAGAAGAATGCTAGAGGATATGTTTGATGAAGACAGAACATATACCAGCGTTTATGACCCATCACATACAGACCGCCTTTATGAATGCTACAAGCGATGGAGTTATGCTTTTAAAATCGATATATTCCCTCTATGTAATGTCATCCACAACGGTCACATAGAATTCTTCCCTTCTCTTCTTGCTGCTACTCCGTTTAACTTCACGTTCATAGCAATCAGCACTGAGTACAGACATGTTGAGGAATCGTTGAATAATGAAGGAAAGCAGCTGCTGACATGGAGGCAGTATAGCTCCGGGATGTTTTCCGATGCTGATATTCATGAAAGCGGCGCAGGGATTGTTATTTGCATCCCCGAAGGGGATATACCATGGATATGTGAGATTCTTGATACACGCAGACAGAAAAACAATTGCATACCCCTGATTATCAATATACAGGTTTCTGATTTAAAGGATACTGATCGGATAATCGCCAGAGTCAAAACTCAATTGTGGAACTGGAATCAACAGAGTAAGAATCTGAAAGACCATGATCTGGATGATTTAATTGTGGTTCAGACAGCGGAACAGTCATCCCGCCCGATAGAGAGCGGCATATTGGATAATGAATCAATAAAAGGAAACGAGTACTGGAGAGTGCTCGTATCAGCTAAAGAATATCAGGATATGCTGCTAAGTATGCTGCAGGATCCGGACAAGTGTCATCAGGCACAATGGCTTTTTTGCCAGCTTCCGATAAGTGATGATATGTCCTTTCAGGAAGAAAGAAGAATCCTTTTGTCGGATGGCTTATTGGTAGAACAGTTTGACCGTGAAGCATTTCGGAGCACAACGTATAATTGGGAGGTAGAAGATAATGTATAGGCATTGGTATGCGGCAACACTAAATCAGTTATCGGTCGATGAAAGTATTGTATTCCTATCGTCTCTGGAATTATTGGATAATGATTCCTTATCCGAAGAACTGCGCGGAAGTGCAATAAAAGAAATCGAGCAGACTTTTGACCTGAATCTCCAGGTATACAGCCTGCCTTTACTTCTGCATGTGGCTTTATCCGATGCTGCGGCAGCACTGCGGCGTCAGGCTGTCTATCTGATCAATACTATCTGTAAGAAGACCCGGAATCCGGAAGCCATTGAATTTTCTCAGAATCTTCAGAACCGGGAAACACTGACGATTCTGCTGCAAAACTATAAAAACGATAATGCATGTCCGGGAATTGTCTCAGAGACGGAATACATTGATCTTATACCTCATACAGACCAGATTATGGCATTTGGTATTGTTCTGGAATTGAATGCCGGAGAAGTCGGCGGTTTGATCGAAGGAGACAATAACTGGACGGAACAAATAAAAAAAGCTGTCAGGGGAGAGTACGGACGTTATATTACAACGATTGCGGCCGAAATCATAAATAAGCATAACTTCCTCTTTTCCGATAATTCTCCTGATGAATTTATGCCTTTCAATACTCAGTATTGTTCACAGCCGGATTTACTGTATGCATGGATCGCGATGCAGACAGCCGGATTGAGTGCTGAGGAATGTCTCAAGCTGCGCATACCGGTTTATTTCAAAAAAGTAATACAGGATGATTCGTTAAGAGACAGTGCATCATGGCTGTTTCGCGGAAGAGATAGTATCGATATCACTCAGGATGAATATTTCAATGCGCTTTACTATTTATGGGAATACTCTCTGTGGTATTTTGCCGTCAAACGTGCAATCCGGGAAGGGTCTTTTTCAACAATATCAGATAAGCTGATACGCATTTGGAAAGAGAAGCGTGACAGTAATTCGGATCGGACACCATGGATGTTCAGAAATTATCCGCAATCGGATAAACAGCATAATACACCGGCACGTAATCCAGAATATGTAAGTATAAGAACGCAGAACGGAGCTATGAAAGTATCCCTTGCGATGCCGTTAGTAGCACTGATGATATCAGCAAGCAGCAGCGTTAATGAATTCTTAGGCGATCTCTCTCTGAATCTCTATGATGTAATGGCAGGTCCTTCGGTTAAATCATATATTGAGAAGGGATTTTACAGTGAGACAGACGCCCGTAACGGCGAAAGAAAATATTCTCCTGCCATCATTTCGATTTTGGCATATGCCTGCGAGCTTTCCGTTCAAGTCGGGAAAGGTTATTTCAATCCGTCAATTCCGGGGCTGTACGTTGCACTCATTGAAAAAAAGGCGGTTCCTGTTTTCCGTGGAGAAGCTGTTCAGATTTCAACACAGGAACGTTATTTACATAGCGGTGTTTCTGTCCTTGCATGTTCCTATCTTGCATATGAAGAAGCTTCCGGTACAATACCTGTAATTCAAAAGAAACGAATATGGATGGAAGGCGATAATCAATCTCTGGCAGCGAGGATCTGTGAAATCGCCTTAAATGAATTCTGCCGGTTTATCAATGATGATGAATGCTATCGCAGAATAGATCCCTATAAAATATTAGGAAAACCGGTCTCTCTGGCATATGAACATTTTCCTGAATTAATCACTGAAAATGTTGTCGATAACATGCATCTGCGTGACTGGAAGGAAGAGTGGCTGGGACAAAACAAAAAGTTTGCGGAAACCGAATTATTGCTGAAAACATATCCTGCAGATGAATGGAAATGCACTTCAATTACACTTCCCAATAAAGAATCAAACAGGTACAGATTTGTTATTATGGCGCTTACAAGAAAGTTTACGGCCATATTACAAAACATAAATGCAATTGATGTAATAGAAAAAGAAGATCGCAGCCAGCTCGAAAAGTGGGCAGAAAATATAGCAGGCATTTATAAAAAAGAAGAATATGCCCGCTCAAGCCGTTTTATTTCCATAGAGTTATTACAGGCTCTGTTAACAACAGAGGCCTTTGCAAATATCAGCCCTGTTTCGGAACCTATTGCGGCGGATGCCAGAGATATTTCCCAGGTAATCATAGAAGCTGTTATTGATTTAAGCCGAGATGCCATTTTCTATCAGTATGCTGTCGGAACTGTTCTCTCTGAGAGTAAAATGCAGCAGAGGGAAACATTAAAGAACCTGAAATGCCTTTATTTTTCGATGTTATTAGGCCAGCTGTCGGCTAAAGGCGATAAAAACCAGTTGTTATCTCCGTTTCAGATCGCTGAGAAAAAGGCAGCGGTAGATGACAGACTTTATCTGCTGCTCTGGTTTGTAAGCAGGAATAAAGAACAGATTACCAAAGACAGTCAGTTCCGCAACAAATTAGTGCTTCTTTTTAATGATATTCAATATGAAAACAATAAGAAGCTGACTGTAACCATTCGGCCCAATCAGATTACTGCCGGTAATACAGTTCTTTGTGATTCAAAGCAATGGAATAACTACTGGGATCCGGATACGCTTCTGTGTGCAGAACGTGTGGCTGGTTCAATTGAAATCACTGTGCCAATTGAAAAGCGTGAAGATGAGATCATTCCTGTAGAAAGGGATTTTCTGGCATTTCTTCTGGAATCTGCCTATGCACGGCCTGCAGCGGTGACTCTGATCGAGTCAGACGAAAACGGAATACTGATTTCAGCTGCTCCAGGCTTTAATTACAGATTATCGGCGGAATTCTGGGAGAGCAGCAGCTACAAAATCCTGCAGGAAAAAATCAGAACAGCGTCAGAAGACTACGAAACAAATCCATGTGGTCTGCGCATCAGCATATCTGTTGGGGATCACAATGGGATCCCCGTATTAGAACTGAGTGATCCCGAAACGGGATTTGATACCTGCAATCTTGAATATCGCTCTGTTTTTCAACCCGGGGACTCCGTAAGCCGCCGGGATCTGCTGGATGCCAAAAATAAATTTAAGAGTATCAGGTTAGACAGCCTTGAGCATAATAAAGAGACTGACCATTTTTGTGTTGCAGATACCGGCTGGGATATTGTCCGCCAGAGAACCGGAAATGTGAGAATTCTGCCTGACAGGGACTGGAAGTCTTTAAGTCATGTCGACAGTCATCAGGAGGCAGAGTTTATCAAAACGATCCTTGGTCTGCATCGGGGAAGTCTTATAAAGCTGAACAATATTGTTGCATGCAGGGGAAATGAAGAAAACACACAGCTGCTGCTTGCTTTTACTGTGAACGGGATAAAATTATGGATTGAATCGGACAGTGTATCCATGGATCATTATGCCGTTTCCCACGGTATACAGAACCCTGCCGTTGTTCTTTCCGTAGTTCCGCCGCTCAACAATGCATCCAGACCCAATGGCATTATCTGGCAGACAAACTATTCCCTTGGGAAGGCTGCCATAAAATATCTGGATGACAATCATGTCAGGAACCTGGAAGCAGATCTGGATTCACTGGGAGTAAAAGGAGCCTATAACGGACTTCCTGTATCGGTAACACAAAATACTGCACGATGTGCACAGTATCTTCCAAAGAAAAACCGGGCACGAAACATGATAGGGCGCCGCTTATGGAAATTAAAGAAAATTTCCGGGAACGCCGCAGCAGGTCCAAATCAATTATATCTCGGGGAATGTTCGGTGGACGAAGACGATTCACTGGTCTACCTTGTTCAGGACTATAATAAAGGAATCCTCACAGCATACGATAAACCGCCCCTGAATGACCCGGATTATGTCTGCGGACTGGGAAAAGGGCCGTTCAAGGTATCCTCAATTAATGGATACAGGTCTGATAACGGTAATGAAATTGTGGTGTGCAGACAGGGAAACAGAACATACTACGGCGAATCGGAACCGGGTATGTTTTCTTCGGGCGGAATGCTTTCCGGCAGGGTCAGCATTCAGCTGAAGGAGTATCATGATGACGCTGCCAATAATACTTTATATGATGTAAGACGCGTATTTTCTGATCCGGTACCGGATACGGGTGCGGCGGCAAAAACAATCTATTCCATGTCCGCTGAAATACCGAATCAAAGCGTTCGCCTTGCACAAAGGTATTTTGATGACTACCAGACATGGATTACGGATCCTGAATGGGATTACCAGATCGAAGGAAAACTGGTCAGTTCATTCGGGCTAGTTCTGTTCCAGCCGGAACGGCCGTTACAGTATCTTCCTTTGGATGGAGTCACTCCGTCAGAGGACAATCCTCAAAAATGGACAAACAGAATTCCCCTGTCATCCTCTGATTTCGAAGTACCGCAGAGGTTTATGAATAAACCCGCACTGTGCCGTATCAGGTGGTGCGGCGGCCCGTGTGCAGATCCGAATGATACGAAAGTATTCGATCTGGCTATGTTTCGCAAATGGCTGAACCTTCGGTACACAGGTTCAAAAGTATATGAGACATGCCCGCTGTATTTTCTCAGGCTCGAAAACAATCATATGATCTTTGAATGGGGACTGGGATATCAGCTGCAAATTGAATCAGAGAATTTTACCATCGAAAATCAGAGCCGTCCTGAAAACATTTTCTTTTATGGTGACAGAATCAGGAAATATAAAATCATAAAAAACGGAACAGGGCTGCTTTTACAGGTACTGTCACTGGAGGACTGCGATTTTTCCTTTGACCATAGAATTAAACAGTTCGGTGATAAGCATGGCAAGCCATTTTTAAAGGTCAGCCGCAATAAGGAAAAAGACAAAGTCATTATTCAGTCTATCACCATAGCTGGTGATGAGAAAAAACTGGAAGTTAATAATCCGGCATGGTCATTTGACACGTATCACTCCGGATATCTTGATAAAAATACCGAGGAAATCGTACGCAGTCAGCTTCCGGATGGCGGTGAAGGATACATGCTGGTCAAGCCGGAATGGGATTCTTCATTGCTTAAAATGCGCTATAGCATCACTTCGGTGGAAAAAGGAGATGTTTTATGCCTTACAGGGGGGGATATCTGTCAGAAAGAGGGAGGAAATGATTATTATATTCCGTTCCATCTGCCGTTTCCCCGGAATAAGATGTTGAGTGATACCGGATCGAAGACGGAAATACGTGTTTACAGAAGGAACTTTTCTTACAGGGAAAGTGTGCTGCGAACCTATTTCATGCAGGGCAATCTGTCTGTTTTTAATCAGCCGATGCTGGTAAAAATTGAAGAAAATAAAGGCGGGATAACCGGAAGCATTAAGACTCTGCCCAGAAGAAGAATTGATCATGTCAGAGAATGGGTAAGAAGAACAGGCTCACAGATGATCGTTTTTGGGAAACCGCCCATAGCAGGACCCATGGTACCGGTAGAAATCCGTCCCGGAATTCTTTGCCTGGCGCAGAAGGGCAAAGGCCTTCCGGATGAAGGAGGTATCGGAAAACTGTATCTGAAGGAAGGAAAGCTGCTGGTTGATACAGTCTCCGACAGTGATAAACAGTTCTGCGAACCCGGCAGGACCGTTGAATTATTATTAAAAAGCAGGCGTGCGCTGAATGATCCCCAGGATATGCATTTTACGATTGCCGGACTCCCTCAGATACAGCTCAGTAACCAGATGCTGGGGAAAGAACTGGCAAGAATCAGCCCTCCGCGATACGGAACTCTGATCGATCATCATGAAATATCCAGATGCGAGGATGTTTTACTGTATGGTTATCTGAAAGTTTCAGCCGATACGGCAGGGAAGAGACGTTTGTCATTATTTAAAAGAAAACATGACATTCCGGAGAAATTTATACCCTTCCACAGAATTACCTTTTTCGATGGGAATATCAACGAACTGCTGAATCATATAGAGCGCGGAGGATGGCATTATCACGACCGTACAACCTGTATTATAAGAGGCAGAGACGAAATAACATTTACATATCCTCAAAACAGTGACCTCCCTGTTTTGTTCAGTGATGGATGGTCACTTAGATACCCGGAACAGGAATTAATGAAGTATGCTTTCCCGCCTCATGAACTGGAGGAATTCGGGGTTCCTGAAGATCAGAAAGGTCTGGAGAATTATTATCCTGTTGCAGGAAGAGACAGGAACAGTATTTTTGTCGAATTAATGCCCGGACGTGTAGTAAAGCTGCCTTTAAAGTTCCTGAAAATTGATTTTGAGTATGACGCGGATAAGCTTCTGCGTACAGATGTGTTTGCTGCCGGAGATTTTATAAGGCTTGAAACGAAAGAAAGAGAACCTGGAAAGCCGCTGGAAATTTCAATCTCTGACGTACGATATGGTATGCGTTCACTGATTCGGAACAATGCATTTCTTAAAGTGCAGAAATGGGAATTCGGCTGTATTACTCTCGGGTGCAATGCCTTTCATCTCAGATATATATCTTTCATAAAAAAGCCGGATCCCTTACCGGATTGCATGTGTCTGTCGCCTGATAACGGATTATCGTATCTGAAGGATCTTATGTATCCTGAAAAGGGTGATATCGTATCCATAAAATTGGCTGAGGATCAATCGCTGAAGGCTGATGGTTTCGATGATGCCAGAGTAACATTGGACGAGTCGGGAACCCGCGGGTGGGTGCAGGATGATCCCTGGCTGAAAAAGAGCTTCGCCTATCAGGATTTATTTATTGCCATGGGCGGAAGAATACCTATGAGGGTCGAAACCAGCGACAGGGCGAAAAACGAGCTGACCGTATCCTATCCGCAGCCCGGAAACCCAGAGATCGGAGAGGCCTTTTGTGCGCAGTTCATAGCCGGGATCGGTGATGCAACAATACTGCTTCGGGCAGGATCACGGCTGATCATACTTAACATGTCAGAACAGCTTGGCACTTCCGGAAAACTGACATCTGTAATAGTGAAAAGGTGTATTCGGAAATATTTTAATAGCGGCAGAACGATCTGGCTAAGATACTGCTCAGATGATTCGGCTCATCAGGGAAGGTACAGAATAGGGATTGAACGGAATAAAAACGGAATTTTCTCTGTAAGACCGCTGGCTGTGATCGACAGTGAAGACGGAAGAGGATATTTATGTGAAAATGTGCGTACGCATGAATGGATCTGGCTTCCTCTTGAGAATATTTCGCGCAGTAAAGACGCAACAGCATCAAGTGTAATGTCTGTTTTACGGAAGTATTACTGCACTGATCTTAACAAGAACAGCAACTCTCCTGTGTTTGCAGTAAGACGGGATCCGGTGACAAAATATGCATCGTGGCATGGTGCCAATGATAAGTATAAAAACAATTTTACAAATCTGACCAGCGGAGATGCGGAAAAAGTAATTAATGTCCGCATTATAGAAAAACTGGATGTAAAGGACGGTAATGTTTATCTGTGCCACGAAAGACCTCGCGGGAATATATATCAGCTTCGCTCTGAAATAGACCACAGTACGACGGGGGTGGATTCTTTTGTATCTGCTTTCTGCAGTAAGAAAGATGACAAATACGCAGAACTGGTCCCGATCAGAGAATACAGAACAAAACTGCAATTCTCTCATTATATGATCGAAACCCTGCGGAAGGGTTATGAAAGCTGCGACTGTATGATCAATAAATGGACTGAGATAAGAAGCCGATACTCTTCCGACGTGACTCCGATGATTCTTGATCAGTGTGGAAGGTTAAACAGCCTGGACATGGATAATTTCAGCACGTATGATCCGGATTATTCCGCACTGATGAATGCCTTCGAAGAAAGCATTGCTGATATGCTGAAATTATATGAAAAGGTCACGGATACGAATGATATTTCTGTTGGCGCGGCCATTGCATCTGCTGTATTCGCCTCTAAGAAAAATCCAGCCATTGGTGAAGAGATTTTCAAAGTTATAAAGAGCGAAGCGGAATTATACTGCTGCGAAGAAATCCTGCTCAGGGACTGGCTGCTGGAGAATGCAGTGCACTCCAGATATGATCCCCGCAGAATACTGGAAAGACTGGATGTCCGTGGGATCGATCTGAGGGATGGCAGAATTAACAATACCTTTGCGGGGTACCTGCTGCCTGATCAGATTTCGGATATCAAGCAGATCACCGACACTATTCTGCGTCGTAATCGTGTCAACATAAATTCGGATATTTATCCGCTTGCACTGAGTTTAAGATATGCGGCAGAGCAGAAGGATAATGAACGGTTAAATAAGGCATGGAACCAGTGTCAGTATAATTATATTCGGGTATCCGATTCACTTAAGTCGTTATATTACAGCAAAAGATTTGCGCAGTGGTACGCCACTTTACATTCCGAACAGTATTTACGACATATCTGTGTCCATAACCCGATAAAAATCATAGAACTGCTGCGGACAGCCATGGAGGAGAACGGATGAGTGGATTCTATAAGTGTATTACACCGGAAGTGAAGACATTTATAAACAATACAGATCTGTTTTCAAGGAATGGGAATTCGTTCTGCTCCGATTCTTCCGGAAATAATCGCGGTATTATTTATCTGTCAGATGAATATATGGTGCAAAGCGGGGGACTGTTTCGTGCGATTTCAAGAAAATCCACAGAACTTCTGCGCAGGGATCTGAAAAATTTCAATATAAAACAGTTTTCTCCGGATTGCTGTAAGAAATGGAAATATATACTGATGCATTGTCAGCCGCATGTTGATGAATATTTATCTTCTTTTTTCCTGAGAGCCTGTTTGCCCGCTTCCATGGATAAATTCATGGTTGGCGAAACAATACTGTTCTCGAAAGATCATGATATTGAAGCACAGCGTATCTGGCCTGAAGCTGCCGTGCTTGGCGTTGGCAACACAATCAATGGCGGAGCAAATGCTCTGCTGCTGTTTGATGAGCATGCAGTAAACCAGGATTCGGCTGAAGAAGGTTCCCTGATCATGCTGATGAAACATTATCTGCTCGGCAGCCAGAGACTTCCCAAGCCGTTTTATGACATGGTTCGTGAGATAAATTATATTGATCAGTATGGAACTTCCCACCCTAAATCTCTGGCGGTGTACACAAAATATATTCAGGCAGCAAGGCTGCCGACAGCAAATCTGGAGGAAATGCCTCCTGAATGGAAGTGTGCATTAATGGATGCGGTTTTTGCAGCATATTATTATGCCATAAGAAACGAAACTCCGTATCAGAAAAAAAGGATATGGGAACCGGCACTTACGAGGTCTCTGGAGCATTTCAAAGAGACAACAAAGATACGTTTCGAGCCGGAGTTTAAGGCGTCATTCAAAAAGATCAGTGATAATCTTACAAAAGGGTTTTCTTACCATGCATCCAGGGGAAGTTTATATTACTCGATCCCAAATGTAAAAAATCCCGAAAAGTCGAGCAGTGAGACCTATCATATGCTTGTACCTTATCTGCCCAATATCCTCTTTCATCTCTGGGGAGACCGTCTGGGACAGCTGCTGGTATACCCATTCTGGGAATGCCGGATCCTGCATGACATCATGTTTACGAGGACATATAGTTTCCTGGAGAAGAATGTATCATACGGGATGACAGAGTTCACGGATTGGAAGACGGATATCGGAACCATGAGCATGAAATATACGAAAAAGTATATGGTCAATGACAAACCTGTCATGGTAATTGATTTTGAACCGAATCATCCATCCAATACACTTTCTGCGGTCAATCATTTTATTAAAAAGAAAGCAGACGGAGCAGGGATATCGATTTTTCGGAATACGGGTACCGGAAGCATCATCATTACAAAGGGAGAGAAAATCCCCGGTGAATTATGGAAGTACATCTGCGAAGAATTAATAAATGAAGAAGGCAATTCCGATGATATTGGGAACGATGGAGCATGGCACATCACAAAGAATCCTTCTGGAATAGCTCCTTTTTTACTGAACGGGAATCCAACTCATCGATATGCCCGAAAAAGTAAAGTAACAGCTGATAAATTGACTGCATTAATAGACAAGATCATCGGCTGAGATGTAAGTTATACCCGAATCCCTGAACTGTGCTGGAAAATCGGAGTGCAGAATGCCTCTTCCGGCAGTACCCTTTGCCTGTGACATGGTAAGGCACAATATTCGGATCCTTTTATTGAGACATGTATGAATGTCGGAGAGTAAAGCGGGTATTCAAAGTTTTTTAGGGTTTCCCAAAGTTTTTTAGGGTCTAGGATTAGGGGCAAGGCATTTTAAAGCCTGCGTTTATTAGGGCCTAATTTTAGGGTCTGGTTTTAGGGAAGAACTTTAGGGTCTGACTTTAGGGTCAGCACATGACAAATAAAGAGGAATCCGGTTATAGTGGTCCCTGCTTCAAGGGCCAATCCCCGATGCTTTTAAGAAAACAGGACATGAAGATACCCCTTTGGAGGGCGTGCTGAGTACACAGTGCATCTCCAAAGGGGTTCTTTGATCTGTTCGGGATCTGGAAAAAGACCGGGCCCCCGCAGCCGTCAGACCGGATATTCATTTGTATAGTTATGTGCAGGATCACTCTGTCTGAACCCACATAGGTGGAACAGAGGCCGGAAAGGAAAATCACTCCGTAGAGACTCTTACGGGCATCCTTATTATAATGATCACACACCTGCTGGAGAGAACACGTCTGGACGGAGGCCGGGGGCATCGCCGGGGGGACCGGCCGCGGGATGAATCCCGAATACCTTCATCTGCTGGACAAAAGCATTTCATATCGGGAGAATTCCAGGACTGGAAGAGGCATTTCGAAAATGCAGACAGTCTATAGAGAAATATTCATTATTTTCAGGATGAAACCGTGCATCAGTCAACCGTATGATTGTCTCCCCGGTCGCCCCGGCTTGACGGCCCACCGCCCCATGGGACCCGCCGCTCGCGCCGAACGGGGCTCGTTCCTGAATCATTATGAAGGAAAATGCGGATTTTGCGAGATCCACATTTCAGACAAGGAAACTGGAGGGATATTTCTATTTATAGAAAAGGGGCCAGGTCTCTGCTCAACGCAGGAAGGGCATCTGCGTGCCCTTCCTTTTTTAAAAATAAGGGCCTGACCCTAAAGTCAGACCCTAAAACCAGACCCTAAAATGAGACCCTAAGGAACGCCCCTAAAGACAGACCCTAAAGAACACAGACCCTAAAAATCTTTGAATACCCAGTAAAGCTCCTTCCAGGCAGGTTGAACGAAACTGCATTCGGAAGGAGCTTTTATTTTATTTTTTATAGACTTATGGGCAGAATACGAGTCCTCATATGGTTTTTAAAGATATTCAAATAAATCTTTTCAGACTGAATTATCCGTAAAAAACACCTGAATGGTTTATTTAGATAAGGGCCAACGATTGTTTCTATTCATAATCTCCAATACTTTCTTATAGTACTTCTGCGCATCTTTATGACGCCCCATGGCATTCAGTACTTTACTGATATTGGTATAGCTTTTTTCAAGATAGGGGTGATCAGAAGGTAGAAGTTGCTCCCAAATCGCTAACGCTTTCTCGAAATTCTCCAGAGCCTCATTGTACCGGCCCAGATTCCAAAGTACTTCACCGACATTGTTATAGCTAAATGCGACATCAGAATGGTCGTTAGGGAATATATGTTTTCTGATATCCAGAGTCTTCTCTAGATACTTTAGTGCTTCTTTGTAACATCCCAGATCTCTCAGTGTTATACCAATATTACTATAGCTGGTTGCAGTATCTGGATGGTCAAGCGGAAGAGCAAGTTCCCTAATTTTCAATGCCTTCTCATGCATTTTCAATGATTCATTTAGTCTATTCAGATTTCTAAGTGATTCACCGATATTGTTATAGCTGAACGCAATATCAGGATGACCAGGCTTAAGAGTCTTTTCTCTGATTTCCAGCACCTTCTGATGTGTTTCCAATGCATCATTGTACCGTCCTAGATTCGTCAACAGTGTTCCGATATTGTTATAGCATAATGCAATAACAGGATGCTCCGATGAAAAAGTATTCTCAAAGGTTTTCAGAGCCTTCTCATAACACTCCAGAGCTTCGTTGTACCGTCCCAGATCTCCCAGTGTTGCACCGATATTGTTATAGCACAAAGTCCTTAATAATTAGGTCAACAGTTATCTTGTAACGAATTTTACTTGGC
>CAMOGQ010000027.1 GCA_946614165.1 uncultured Lachnospiraceae bacterium | reverse complement strand
CTGGAATAATGTGCAGAAGAGGAAACTGTAGCTTCAGATTGATGCGTTTATCGTAGGGGGTCTTTTTCTTGCATTCACAGTATGATTCTAGTATAGTATTGTCAGCAAAAGGGGGGAGTACCCCGAAAGGCAGATAAACATATGGAATATGTAAATGTAGCTCTGGATGCCATGGGCGGAGACAATGCGCCCAGCGAGATCGTAAAGGGCGCGGTGAATGCCGCAAAGAAAAAAGAACAGCTGAAGATCACCCTGGTAGGCAGGGAAGAGGATATAAAGAGAGAGCTTGATTCCTGCGGGGACTATCCTGCAGACCGGATCAGCATCTGCCACGCTTCCGAGATCATTGAAATGGGAGAGCCTCCGGTGGACGCCATCCGGAAGAAAAAGGACTCCTCCATCGTCAAGGGCCTCCGCCTCGTCAGAGACGGGGAGTGCGACGCATTTGTCACGGCCGGCTCCACCGGCGCGGCACTGGCCGGCGGCCAGCTGCTGGTTGGAAGGATCAAGGGTATCGAGAGATCTCCCCTGGCTCCCATCATGCCTTCGGCAAAGGGTCCGGTCCTTCTGATCGACTGCGGCGCCAACATGGACCCCAAGGCTTCTCAGCTGGTCCAGTTCGCCCAGATGGGTTCCATCTATATGTCCAACATGACCGGCAACATCAATCCCAGGGTGGCTCTTTTAAATGTAGGCACCGAGGAAGAAAAGGGCAACGCCCTGGCCAAGGAGACCTTCCCTCTTTTAAAGGAATGCAGAGGCATCAATTTTATCGGCAATATCGAGGCCAGAGACGTTCCTGCCGGGGTGGCGGACGTGGTGGTCTGTGACGCCTTTTCCGGCAACGTTCTGCTAAAGACCTACGAAGGCGTAGCTTCCGTCCTTCTGCACAGCATTAAGGACAGCCTTATGTCTTCCCTGAAGACAAAGATCGGTGCTCTGCTGATCAAGGGGTCTCTCAAATCCATGATGGGTAAGTTCGATGCGTCCCGCTACGGCGGCGCGCCCATGCTGGGACTGAAAGGCCTTGTGGTCAAGGCTCACGGGAATTCCAAGGCTGTCGAAATCGAGAATGCCTGTATTCAGTGCATCGACTTCAAGGAAAAGCGCGTAACGGAACAGTTTACCACCGGCGTGGATCTGAAAGAGCGTCAGGGAAAAAAGGCTGAGAACTGACAGAGGTTTACAAATTGAATTCATATAAACATTAAGGGGGGTTATTATGGATCAGGAATTCAAGAAACTTGTAGAAATCATTGTGGACGTGCTTGGCGTATCGGAAGACGAGGTCACTCCGGAAACAACTTTCACAGATGACCTGGGAGCAGATTCTCTGGACGTTGCCCAGATCATTATGGGAATCGAAGAAGAATTCGACCTGACAGTGGATACGGATTCCATCGAAAACATCGTGACCGTCGGTCAGGCCCTGGATCTGATCAAGGCAGCCGTGGAAGGCGCCTGAAGCGAAGAACTGTGTAAAATTGTGTAGTGTTGGCAGCGGGGAGTTTCTCCCTGCTGCCGTCTTTTCATGAAATCCGGCAGGAGAAAACCCCTCAGGTTTCCCTGCATGAGAGGAAGTATCATAAATGCAGCAGCCGTCTTTATCAAGTCTTGAACATACCATAGGATATCGATTCAAGAACCGGTATCTGCTGGAATGCGCACTGACCCATTCCTCATTTGCCAACGAACAGAAAATACATAAATACAGTGACTATGAACGTCTGGAATTTCTGGGAGATGCTGTACTGGAAATGATTTCCAGCGCTTTTTTATTTCATAAATATCCCGACATGAAGGAAGGACGCCTGTCCAAGCTGAGAGCTTCCCTGGTCTGTGAAGCGGCATTGTCTGCCTGTGCAAGAGACCTGGGCCTTTCCGGATACATCCGGCTTGGAAAGGGCGCCGAAGCAGCAGGAGCAAGGAACAAGGACACTATCCTCTGTGACGTGACGGAAGCCCTGATCGGCGCCATGTATCTGGACTCTGATGACATCCCCACTGTCCGGAAATTTGTCGTTGAAAATATCCTGAACGATATCGATCATAAGCAGTACTTTTATGACGGTAAATCCATACTCCAGGAGGAAGTCCAGAGACAGGGACAGACCATTCGTTATGAGATCCTGGAAAAGATCGGCCCCGAGCACCAGGCAGAGTATGTCGTAGGACTTTATATTGATGAGATCCTGGTGACAAAAGGAAGAGGAACCTCGAAAAAGGCAGCGGAACAGGAAGCAGCCTACCAGTACCTGACATCCCGGAATAAGACCTGAACGAACGGAAAAACTTAAAGTGTATTTAAAAAGCATAGAAATACAGGGATTCAAATCCTTTGCAAACAAAATAGAATTTAAATTTCATAACGGGATCACGGCCATCGTGGGCCCCAACGGCAGCGGCAAGTCCAATGTGGCGGATGCGGTCCGCTGGGTCCTGGGAGAACAGAAGGTAAAGCAGCTCCGGGGCGCCTCCATGCAGGACGTGATCTTCTCCGGCACGGAGCTGAGACGCCCTCTGGGATCCGCCTATGTGTCCATTACCCTGGATAATTCCGACCATGTCCTGCCCCTTCCCTACGAGGAAGTTACGGTAGCAAGGCGTCTTTACCGGTCCGGTGAGAGCGAATATATGATCAACGGCGCTCCCGTCCGGCTCAGAGACGTCCAGGAGGCATTTTATGATACGGGCATAGGAAAGGAAGGCTATTCCATCATCGGCCAGGGCCAGATCGACAGGATCCTGTCCGACAAGCCCGAGGACAGAAGAGAACTCTTCGACGAGGCCGCCGGCATCGTCAAGTTCAAGCGCCGCAAGGCCGCCTCTCTCAAAAAGCTGGAGAGCGAGAAGGAGAACCTGACCAGGATCACGGATATCCTTACGGAGCTGGCCCGCCAGGCAGAGCCTCTGGAAAAGCAGGCCCAGAAGACCAGGGAATTCCTTTCCATCAAGGAAACCCTGAAGTCCGTGGACGCCAACATCTTCCTGATCGAGAATCAGAAGAACATGGACCGGCTTTCTGAAATGAAGGAAAAATCGGAGATCGCCGGGGCGGATCTGGCTTCCGCCAGAGCGGAGTACGAAGAGACCGGAAACGCCTATGAGGAGGCCCAGGAGAAGCTGGATGCTCTGGAAGGCCAGATCGATCAGACCAGGACCAGGATCTCCGACGCGGATATCGTAAGAAGCACCATGGAAGCGGATATCCGGGTCTGCAGGGAGCAGATCTCTTCCGCCAGGTCCCGGTCAGAGCATTTCATGAAGCGCAGGGACCAGCTGCAGGAGCGTCTGGATGAACAGGAAGGCCAGATCGAAAGTCTTTCCGGCAGCAAGGCCGCCGCAGACGAAGAACTTGACGGGATCCGGTCAGGGTCCGAAAAGGCTTCCGCAGACCTGGAGCAGCTGGTAAAGGATATAGAGGAAAAGAGCGCGGCCCTGGATCATGCCAGGATCGGCGTTCTGGATCTGATCGACGAAAGAGGATCCATCAAATCCAGACTTGCTTCCAACGCGGCCAGGGCCGAGCAGGCCCGGGCCAGGCAGAAAGAGCTGGAAGAGGCTCTTTCCAAAGCCCAGGATACGGAATCTGTCCAGGAGAAGATCCTGGAGGATCTGCAGAAGCGTTTTGAGACCGTTACCGGCGAGATCCGTGACTGCCAGCTCAGACAGAAGGATCTGGACAGCCAGATCGCCGGCAAAAAGAGCCGGCTTGCCGCAGCGGACGAGGAATTCAGAAAGGCCCAGAGCCAGGTCCACGAGGCCAGGTCCAGGGTCAATGCCATCGTCAACATGTCGGAGCGCTACGAGGGCTTCGGCGGAGCCGTCCGCCGGGTCATGGAGCATAAGGCGGGAAATCCGGGCCTGATCGGGGTAGTGGCAGATCTGATCAGCACCCGCAAAGAATATGAAACGGCCATAGACATCGCCCTGGGCGGCAGCATCCAGAACATCGTTACAGAGGATGAAGAGACCGCCAGGAAGATGATCGGGATGCTCAAGAAGGACAAGGCCGGCCGGGCCACCTTCCTTCCTCTGACTGCCATTAAAAATGCCCAGACCCTTTCCAGGAAAGAGGTCCTCCTGGAGCAGGGCGTCATCGGTACGGCTGATACCCTGGTCACCATTGACAGCCGCTATAAGGATGTGGCCCTCTCTCTGCTGGGCAGGACCGTGGTGGTGGATACCTATCAGAACGCCGTCAGCGTCTCCCGCAGATACCGCCAGTCCATCCGTCTGGTCACCCTGGAAGGGGAACTTTTCATGCCGGGCGGCTCCATCAGCGGCGGCAGCTTCAAAAACTCCAGCAACCTTCTGGGAAGACGGAGAGAAATAGAAGAACTCAGAGCCAGGGAAGCAGCCTGCCAGAAGGCGGCGGACCAGGCGGAAGAACTGATCGATCAGATCAAGCAGGAAAGAAACGCCCTCCGGGTCAAGTCCGATCTGGCCGTCCGGGAAGAGCAGAAAAAGCGTATAGAACAGAATACCATCCGGATGAACATGATCTCCGAACGGGAAAAGGCAAAGGAAATGTCCGGCTCCAGGGAAGAGATGAAAAGAGAGCAGGAACTTCTGATCCTGCAGATCGAGGAGCTTTCAAAGAAGCAGGCCGAGTGCCAGGCAGAGCTGGAAAAGTCTCTGGAGGCGGAAAAGGCCCTGGGCGTGGATTCCACGGCTCTGGAGGAAGAGCTTTTCTCCCTGCAGGCCAGGGAAGAGGCCGTTCGTAAAGAAGCGGCCGACTGGAAGATCCGTCTGGAAAAGGCCCTGCAGCAGGCCGGCTTCGAGGAGCAGAACCTGGTCCGGATTACAGAGGAGCAGGCCCGCCTGAAGGAGGAGCTTTCCGAAGTGGAAGCTTCCATCGGAGAAGTCAGGGAAGAAATCCGGGAAAAGAACGAGCGGATCCGGGACCAGCAGGCCAGACTGGAAGCCTCCGGAGAAGACCGGAACGCGGACAGAGATCTGTTGAAGGAACTGACCGGACAGAAGGAAGGCCTGGGAAAGAAGATCCGGGACCTGTACGGGATCCGGGAAAAGCTCTCCGGCAGGATCACGGATCTGGAAAAGGAATGCCTTCGCTTTACCTCCAGGATCGAACGCCTGGAGGAGGGACTGGCTTCCATGGCGGCCTATATGTGGGAGACCTACGAACTGACAGTGGCAGGAGCCGCCGCCCTCCGCATGGAGGGATCCGTGGATATCGGCGACCTGCACAGACAGGCGGACGAGCTGAAAAAGCAGATCCGGGCCCTGGGCAGCATCAATCCCAACGCCATCGAGGAATTCCGGGAGGTCAACGAACGCTATACCTTCCTGAAGACCCAGCATGACGACCTGGTGGAGGGAGCCCGCAAGCTGGAAGGCATCATAGAGGAACTGGACGAGTCCATGCGCAGGCAGTTCAGGGACCAGTTCAGCCGCATCGCCGATGAATACAACCGGGTCTTCCGGGAACTCTTCGGCGGCGGAAGCGGAAAGCTGGAGCTGATGGAGGATGCGGATATCCTTCAGGCCGGCGTCCGGGTCATCGCCCAGCCGCCGGGAAAGAAGCTTCAGAACATGATGCAGCTTTCGGGCGGAGAGAAGGCCCTGACAGCCATCTCCCTCCTCTTTGCCATTCAGAACCTCAAGCCCTCGCCCTTCTGTCTCCTGGACGAGATCGAGGCAGCCCTGGACGAATCCAACGTGGGAAGGTTCTCGGGCTATCTGCACAAGCTGACGGAACATACCCAGTTCATCGTGATCACCCACAGACGGGGCACCATGGAGGAGGCCGACAGACTCTACGGCATCACCATGCAGGAAAAAGGCATCTCCACCCTGGTCTCCGTGGACCTGGTGGACGGTGACCTGGACGACTGACGAAAGGGGCAGACCCCCGGAGGATAATACATGAGCGATAATGAAGAAAAGAAAGGTCTCTTTGCCAGACTGAAGGCAGGTCTTGCCAAGACAAAGGCAAATCTGACCGACAATATGGATATGGTCTTTGCTTCCTATGACAAGGTCACCGACGAGTTCCTGGAGGAACTGGAGGAGACCATGATCATGGGCGATATCGGCGTCCGCACAGCGGAAGAGCTGATCGACAATCTGCGGGACCAGGTAAAGCAGGAAAAGATCCGCTGGGCCGCCGACTGCCGGCAGGAGCTGCTGCTGCAGATCCGCAACCAGATGCGACAGCCCAGGGATGCCTACGACTTTGAGCAGGGCCCCGCGGTCATCCTGGTCATCGGCGTCAACGGGGTGGGCAAGACCACTTCCGTGGGCAAGCTGGCCGCCAAATACAGACAGCAGGGCAAAAAGGTCCTGATCGCCTCCGCGGATACCTTCCGCGCGGCCGCCAACGAGCAGCTGACGGAATGGGCCAGAAGGGCCGGCGTGGATATCATTTCGGGGGCCGAAGGGTCCGATCCCGCCAGCGTGGTCTATGACGCGGTGAACGCCGCAAAGGCAAGAAGGGCGGATATCCTGCTCTGCGATACGGCAGGCCGCCTGCACAACAAGAAGAATCTGATGAACGAGCTGGCCAAGATCGACCGCGTCATCACAAGAGAGTTCCCCGGCTGCTTCAGGGAGAACTGGGTCGTTCTGGACGGCACCACCGGACAGAATGCCATTTCCCAGGCCAGGGAGTTTGCCTCCGTCACCAATCTGACAGGCATTATCCTGACCAAGATGGACGGCACCGCCAAGGGCGGCATCGCCATCGCCGTCCAGGCCGAGCTGGGCATTCCCGTCAAGTTCATCGGCGTGGGCGAAAAAATAGAAGATTTACAGAAATTCAATCCCGACCAGTTCGTAGACGCCCTGTTCTACTGATCGGAGATTAAGACAGGAGAAACATATACATGAGCAGTGAGCAGCTGACACTGGAAAAATTCGAGGAAGCATGTGACACAGTAAAGCAGGTGACTCTGGATACAGAGCTGATCTATTCCGACTATTTCAGCGCCGTTACCGGCGCCAGGGTCTATTTAAAACCCGAAAACATGCAGAGGACCGGCGCCTATAAGGTAAGGGGCGCCTACTATAAGATCTCTACCCTGAGCGAAGAGGAAAGGAGCCGGGGCCTGATTACCGCATCCGCCGGCAACCATGCCCAGGGCGTGGCCTTCGCGGCCAGCCGCATGGGGGCAAAGGCGGTCATTGTCATGCCTACCACCACCCCCCTCATTAAGGTCAACCGTACCAAGGCTCTGGGCGCGGAAGTCGTACTCTTCGGAGACGTCTACGACGAAGCCTGCGAGCATGCCTATCAGCTTGCCGAAGAGAACGGCTATACCTTTATCCATCCCTTCGACGATCTGGATGTGGCCACAGGCCAGGGCACCATTGCCATGGAGATCGTCAAGGACCTGCCCCTGGTGGACATCATTCTGGTCCCCGTGGGCGGCGGCGGCCTGGCCACCGGCGTTTCCGCCCTGGCCAAGATGCTCAAGCCCAATGTGAAGGTCATCGGCGTAGAGCCCGCAGGGGCGGCCTGCCTGACCGAATCCCTGCGCCAGGGCCATGTGGTCACCCTGCCCGGCGTCAATACCATCGCCGACGGCACGGCGGTCAAGACCCCCGGCAGCAGAATCTTCCCCTTCCTGCAGCAGAACCTGGACCAGGTCATCACCGTTCCGGACGAGGAGCTGGTCACAGCCTTCCTGGACGTGGTGGAGAACCACAAGATGATCGTGGAGAATTCCGGTCTTCTGACCGTGGCGGCCCTCCGTCATATCGACTGCAGGGGCAAAAAGGTGGTCTCCGTCCTCTCCGGCGGCAACATGGATATCATTACCATGTCCTCCGTGGTGCAGCAGGGCCTGATCCTCAGGAACAGGATCTTTACCATCTCCATCCTTCTGCCCGACAGGCCGGGCATGCTGCACAAGGTATCCGGCATTCTGGCGGAGTGCGGCGGCAACGTGGTCAAGCTGGAGCATAACCAGTTCGTTTCCATCAACCGCAACGCGGCCGTGGAACTGAAGATCACCATCGAAGCCTTCGGCAGCGAGCACAAGCAGGAGATCATCGATGCCCTGAAAGAGGGCGGCTTCGATCCCCACCAGGTCCACGCACTGCTCTGATCCCGGCTTCTGGAACAGAAACGGTTTTCTGCAGTTACATTTTCCGGAGAAAGTATGAAAAGGGATAAAAATCCGAAATTACATACACTTTATCAGATCAATATCATCATTATGTGTCTGATCACCCTGGCGTCTTTGGGCGGCATCCTGTATCTGACCCTGATGGGAGGCAAGTATTCGGACCGGGACCTGGAAAAAGCCAGACAGCAGGGCAGGGAAGAACTGCTCCTGGATATGGAGGCTTCCATTCAGGGAGGAACGGATACCCTGAAGGTGATCAGGGATCTCTATCCCGACAAGATCGTCATTGACGACTACGGGTCCTACAGCTTCTATCCTCTGCAGGACGCGGAAAGGAACAGCTTCTCGCCCCAGGATTTTTCCAAGGACGAGAAGGGGATCCTGTCCTTTCAGGGAGATGCGTCCATCTCCGCCAGGAGCGGGATCGACGTGAATCAGAACACCATCTCCATCAACTATAAGAAGGTCCGGGACCAGGGCCTTGAGTTCGTCTGCATCTACGCCGGACGCTTCAACTCAAGGCAGGAGTTTCTTTCGGACGAGACCTTTTCCGACCACCTGCTCAGGGCCTCGGAGGCGGGCCTGGAGACTTCTCTCTACGTGACCCTCAATGCCAGGACCTCGGACGCGGGCAGAGAGGAGGCGGAGAGCCTGATCGACTATCTGAAGCCCTGGAAGGAACACTTTGACGGTGAGATCGCCCTGCAGGTGATCTATCCCAAAAAGGAACCCGCCAGCGACATGGCCAGGCAGGGCTATACGGACGCCGTTCTTTCTGCCTGCAGCGTTCTTTCGGAAGCGGGCTATCGCCCCATGGTCTGCGCCGACTCCAAGACTTTCTGCGGGCTTCTGGACCTTACCCGGCTGGAGGACTGTCCCAGGTGGCTGCAGGAATACGGGGACTCCCCCTACTTCCCCTACCGCTTTTCCATGTGGCGCTACGGAGCCGCCATCATGCTGGACGGGGTGGAAGGCAGCGTTTTCCTGGATCTGAAATTCGAATAAAGGGAAGACAGAAGAGAAGATGGTTCCGCGGGAAAAATAAGTGGAAAAATAAGCCAAAGATGTCAAGAAAAAATACTTGACATACCCGGACGCTTTCGCTAGAATAGGACAGGTCGGAATGAAAGATCCCGGCCTGTTCTTTTTGTGTGCAGAGGTGAAGAGCCCTGCGGAAGGGTAAGACTGTGGAAAAAATAGTTGAGCAGGGCCTGCTCTATGATTTTTACGGGCCCCTTCTGACAAGGCATCAGCAGAAGATCTATCAGCGTCTGGTCTACGATGACCTGTCCCTCAACGAGATCGCCGAGGCGGAGGGCATCAGCCGGCAGGCGGTGCATGACCTGGTCAGACGCTGTACGGCCCAGATGCAGAAATACGAAGAACTTCTGGGAATGATCCGCCGCTTTGAGACCATACGGAGCGATGCGGATGCCCTGGAAAACATGGCCGGCGAAGACACGGACCTTCCCGCCCTTCGGGAAAGGATCCGGCAGCAGGCCCGGATAATTAAAAAGGATCTGGAATAATGGCATTTGACAGCTTAACAGATAAACTGAATAACATATTTAAGAATCTGCGCGGCAAGGGAAGGCTCAGCGAAGCGGATGTCAGATCCGCCCTGCGCGAAGTAAAAATGGCGCTTCTGGAAGCCGATGTCAATTTCAGGGTCGTCAAGAACTTCGTCAAATCCATCGAGGAGAAAGCGATCGGCGAGGATGTCATGAACGGCCTGAATCCCGCACAGATGGTCGTCAAGATCGTCAACGACGAGCTGATCAGTCTGATGGGCTCCGAGATGACGGAGATCAGGCTCCTTCCCGGCGGACAGACCACTGTCATCATGATGGTGGGCCTGCAGGGCGCCGGCAAGACCACCACGGCAGCCAAGCTGGCAGGCAAGATGAAATCCAGGGGCAGAAAGCCTCTGCTGGCAGCTCTGGATATCTACAGGCCCGCGGCGATCAAACAGCTGCAGGTCAACGGCGAAAAGGTGGGCGTGGACGTCTTTACCATGGGATCGGACCATAAGCCGGCCGAGATCGCGGCGGCAGCCATGGAGCATGCCAGAAAGAACGGCGAGAACGTGGTATTTCTGGATACGGCAGGCCGTCTGCAGATCGACGAATCCATGATGCAGGAGCTCTCCGACATCAAGGCGGCCGTTCAGGTGACGGATACCATCCTGGTGGTGGACGCCATGACCGGTCAGGAAGCCGTGAACGTGGCCAAGACCTTCGACGACAAGGTAGGCGTGGACGGCGTCATCCTTTCCAAGATGGACGGCGACACCCGGGGCGGCGCGGCACTTTCCATCAAGGCCGTGACAGGAAAGCCCATTCTCTACTGTGGTATGGGCGAAAAGCTTTCCGACCTGGAGCAGTTCTATCCGGACCGCATGGCCAGCAGGATCCTGGGTATGGGCGATGTCCTGACCCTGATCGACAAGGCCCAGGAAAATCTGGGGAAGGAAGACGAAGAGAAGACCAAAGATATGGCTTCCCGCCTGAAAAAGGGCAAGTTCGACTTCAACGACTACATGGAAAGCATGAATCAGATGCGTAAGATGGGCGGTCTTTCCTCCATCCTGGGAATGCTCCCGGGCTTCGGAATGAGCAAGGCCGATCTGGAAGGCGCCATCGACGAGAAGCAGCTGAAGCGCACCGAAGCCATCATCCTGAGCATGACCCCCGAGGAGAGAGCCAATCCCAAGCTCCTGACCCCTCAGAGAAAGTTCAGGATCGCCAAGGGCTCGGGCAACTCCATCGCGGATGTGAACCGCTTCATCAAGCAGTTCACCCAGATGCAGAAGATGATGAAGCAGATGCCCAAGGGCAGACGCGGCCGCGGCGGCATGGGCGGTATGATGAACATGTTCGGCGGCAGAAAGGGAGGCGGCTTCCCCTTCTGATCAAAAGGAAGCAGCAGGAGAGACAGAACCGGAAGAGAAAGCTTCCGTCTGAAATACAAAAAATAAATTTGATAATGAACCAAAGCGTTTAATTAAGGAGGAAAAAATGGTCAAGATCAGATTAACAAGAATTGGTGAGAAGAAGGTCCCGCTTTACAGAATCGTTGTTGCAGATGCAGCTACCCCCCGCAGCGGCCGCGCAATCGCAACCATCGGCACATATGATCCCAATACTGATCCCAGCACTGTTGTTGTTGACGTAGAAGAAGCTAAGAAATGGCTTGCCAACGGCGCACAGCCCACAACAGTAGTCCGCAGACTGTTCAAACAGGCAGGCATCAAATAATCTGTTTCCAGTTCTGACCTGACTATCGGAAGGAAAATCAATCAAATGAAAGAATTAGTGGAAGTCATTGCGAAGGCTCTTGTAGACCATCCGGACGAGGTCGTCGTGACCGAGAAGAATGAGGGAAAGAATATCAGGATCCAGCTGCATGTCGCTCCTTCTGATATGGGAAAAGTAATCGGAAAACAGGGCAGGATCGCCAAAGCGATCCGGTCTGTTGTGAAGGCGGCTTCTTCCAAAGAAGATTTGAGAGTGGACGTAGATATTGATTAATGGTATTTATACCCTGAAAATCGAGGGCAGCAATGCACTGTGACAGCAGCGCAGCTGCCCTTTTTGTTTTAAATGCCCGGGAGGAACAATGGTTAAGGAATTTCAGGTAGGGATCATCACATCGACCCACGGACTGAAGGGAGAAGTCAAGGTATTTCCCACCACGGACGATCCGCAGCGTTTTCTGGACCTTGAAGAGGTGATCCTGGAAAAGGGAAGGATCAGAAAGACCCTGAGGATCCGGTCCGTCAAGTTCTTCAAGAAGTACGTGATCCTCGGCTTTGAAGGCATGGACAGGATCGAGGACGTGGAGCGGCTCAGGGGCAGTTCCCTTCTGATCGACAGAAAGGATGCCCTTCCTCTGGAAGAGGGAGAGTACTATATTCCCGATCTTCTGGGCCTGAAGGTGGTGACCCGGGAGGGCGATGAGGACGTGCAGATCGGCACCCTGAAGGACGTTCTCATGACCGGGGCCAACGACGTTTACGTAGTGGAAAAAACGGACGGGGGAGAGCTTCTCATCCCCGTGATCGACCAGTGTATCAAGGAAGTGAACCTGGAAGAGGGTTTTGTACGGGTGTGGATCATGCCCGGTCTGGAAGACCTCTGAGGGAGAAGGAAAAGCTATGCGTTTTCATGTGCTGACCCTGTTTCCGGAGATGATCCTGCAGGGCCTTAACACCTCCATTCTGGCCAGGGCCATGGACAGGGGCCTTGTGTCCGTAGAGGCGGTCAATATCCGGGATTATACCCTGGACAGGCATAACAGGGTGGACGACTACACCTACGGAGGCGGAGCCGGCATGCTGATGCAGGCCCAGCCTGTTTACGATGCCTGGAAAAGCATCCAGGACCGTCTGGAAAGGAAAGCCAGAGTGGTCTATATGACCCCGGTGGGAAAGACCTTTGACCAGGCCATGGCCATGGACCTGGCCCGGGAGGAGGAACTGATCCTGCTCTGCGGCCACTACGAGGGAATCGACGAGAGAGTCCTGGAGGAGATCGTGACAGACCAGGTCTCCATAGGAGACTTCGTCCTGACAGGAGGAGAGCTTCCCGCCATGGTGGTGATCGATGCCGTCTCCCGGATGATCCCCGGTGTCCTGGGAAACCATGACTCGGGAGAGACGGATTCCTTTATGAACGGCCTTCTGGAATATCCCCAGTATTCCAGACCCGAGGTATGGCACGAAAAAAGAGTGCCTCCGGTGCTTTTATCGGGAGACCACGCAAAGGTGGATGCCTGGAGGCTGGAGCAGTCCCTGATCCGCACAAGGCAGGCAAGGCCCGACCTCTATGCGGCCTTTATGGAGACCCATCCGGACCTGGGACCCGACGGAAGGCCCATTAAGAAAAAGAAGAGAAGGATCCGGAAGGAAAGACCGGCGGAGGCGGATCCGGAGGCCGGGAAAAATCCCGTGGAAAATGCGGAGCAGGAATAAAAAAATGCTTGAAAGGCCGCCTGCCCTGTGATAAAATATTCGCGTTGCGTTAGTGATGAAAGAATTCATCACATAATCAGAGGTGGTCCTCTGCCGCTTTAGGATCTGCGGTCCCCCCGGACCGATACAGACATTCAGGCAAGAACATCCAGTAATAGAAGGAGATAAAAAATGAACTACGAAATCATCAGAGAGCTGGAAAAAGAGCAGCTCAAAGCAGAAGCACCCCAGTTCAACGTCGGTGACACAGTACGTGTTGCCAACAGAATCAAGGAAGGCAACCGTGAAAGAATCCAGATCTTCGAAGGCACAGTCATGAAGATCCAGGGCGGCGGCGCAAGATGCACTTTCACAGTACGCAAAGAGTCCAGCGGTATCGGCGTAGAGAAGACATGGCCTCTTCACTCCCCCAACGTTGAAGGCGTTACCGTTGTAAGAGAAGGTAAAGTCAGAAGAGCAAAGCTGAACTATCTTCGCGGCCTGAGCGGAAAGAAAGCAAGAGTCAAAGCCAAGAACGCAAGATAAATATCGTGAAAAGCCGAAGGCCGCACCGCACAGGTGCGGCCTTTGTAACAGACGGAGGTAATCTATGGCGGAATATCAGTGGTATCCCGGACATATGACAAAGGCCCGCAGGATGATGGAGGAGAACATAAAGCTGGTGGATCTGGTGATCGAACTGGCAGATGCCCGCATCCCCATCAGCAGCCGCAATCCCGATATCGACTCTCTTGCGGCCGGCAAGTCCAGGATCCTTCTTCTGGGCAAGGCGGATCTGGCGGACCCTGTCCGCACGGAGGCCTTCCGGAAGTATTACGAGTCCAGGGGGATCCTTGTCATCGACCTGGACGCCAGGACCAGAAAAGCCAACGACCAGATCAGGAAGATCGTGGAAAAGGCCTGCGCGGCCAAACTGGAAAGAGACAGAAAAAGAGGCATCATAGGAAGGCCCCTGAGAGCCATGGTGGTGGGCATTCCCAACGTGGGAAAATCCACCTTCATCAACAGCTTCGCGGGCAAGGCCAGCGCCAAAACAGGCAATAAGCCCGGCGTGACCAAGGGCAAGCAGTGGATCCGCCTGAACAAAAACCTGGATCTTTTAGATACCCCGGGCATTCTCTGGCCCAAGTTCGAAGATCAGGAGGTGGGCATCCGCCTGGCCCTGGTGTCGGCCATCCGGGAGGAGATCCTGGACCTGAACGAACTGTCCCTTTATCTTCTTGCCTATCTGCAGAAGGAATATCCGGACGTCATATCCGGCAAATACGCCAGAGAGGGAGAATCTTTCGATCCGGATCTGTCCATGCCGGAGCTTTTATGTTCCATCGCTCTTTCCCGCAACCTTCTTTTAAAGGGAGGGGAGCCCGACTGCCTGCGCACCTCCAGACTTCTTCTGGACGACTTCAAGAACGGCAGGATGGGACGGATCTCCCTGGAAAAGCCGGAAGATTAACAGATCATCGGGAATGACAGGAAAAGTCTTTCGTAGTAAACTGGTACAGGACGGCCCCGGAAGAGGGAGCCCTGCCTGAAAGGACATAAAGCAAATGGAAGAGAAGAAAACAAGTATCATTTCCGTGATACTGGGATATGTTGCCTATTTTGCAATGATCATCGTCATTGCCCTGCTTCTTGTGAAATTCGTGGGCCAGAGGACCATCGTCCACGGCACTTCCATGGTCCCCACCCTGGAGGACGGCGATAACCTGGTGGCCGACAAGGTGACCTACCGCTTCCGGGATCCGGAGCGATTCGAGGTGATCGTCTTTCCCTATGAATATGAGGACAGGACCTACTATATCAAGCGGATTATCGGACTGCCCGGGGAAACGGTCTATATCGACGAGAACGGAAATATCTGGATCGACGGAGAGATCCTGGAGGAGCATTACGGCGCCGATCCCATCGAGTACCAGGGACTGGCGGCCGAGGAGATCGCGCTGGGCGAGGATGAGTATTTCTGCCTGGGCGACAACCGGTCCGTCAGCAAGGACAGCCGCTACAGCGACGTGGGCAATATAAAAAGGGAAGAGATCATAGGCAGGGCCGTTTTCAGAATCTGGCCCCTGTCCGGGATCGGACCCGTAGGCAAGTGATTATCTTTCTGAGGTAAGGGTTATGACAGAAAAGCAGCTGATGAAGCTGGAAGAGGAGAAAAAGAGAGTTGCCGAAATGCGGCGCTTCGAACTGGAAGCCGTGGGAGATCTTGCCTGCGGCGGCCTGATCTGCGGCATTGACGAAGCCGGAAGAGGTCCCCTGGCAGGGCCTGTGGCTGCCGGCGCCGTGATCCTTCCTCCGGACCATGACCTGCTGTATCTGAACGATTCCAAGAAGCTCTCCCCCAAGAAGAGAGACATGCTCTACGATCAGATCAAAGAGGAGGCCCTGGCCTGGAACGTGGTCATGGTCTCTCCCCAGAGGATCGATGAGATCAATATCCTGCAGGCCACCTATGAAGCCATGCGGCTGGCAGTGGCAGGGCTGAAAAAGGCGCCTTCCGTTCTTGTCAACGACGCTGTCACCATTCCGGGCATGGCCATTCCCCAGGTACCGGTCATCAAGGGAGACGCCAGATGCATCTCCATCGCCGCGGCCTCCATCATGGCCAAGGTGACCAGGGACCGCTACATGGAGGAACTGGACAGGAAGTATCCAGGCTACGGCTTCGCAAAGCACAAGGGCTACGGCACCAGGCAGCATACGGACGCGATCAGGGAGCTGGGCCCCTGCCCCGAACACAGAAGGACCTTTATCGGCCATTTCATCTGAGGGCCATTTTTACAGGGACTTAAAACGAACAGACCACCCCGGAAAACGGAGCGGTCTGTTTTTTGGTTTCTTATTCTGCTTCCAGGAATCAGCTGGCATCCACATAGAGGCGGTATCTGCCGCAGTGGAGGCAGTGGAAGAGATAGCCGGTCAGGTCGCCGTCCTTACTGAGGTATTCCTCCACCACGTCCATGGGATAGGTGATCTCCTGGGATGCATAATCCCGCAGGGCCTCTTCTTTGACGCCCATTTCTTCCAGTTCCCGGATCCCCACCGGACCCAGGTATTCGCAGTAATCGTCGCAGCAGGCCAGCCAGTATTCTCCCTGCCAGGCCATATATCCCGGAGTGCGGTGGAAGAGCTCGTCCACCTTTTCCGGATCGGAAACTTTCTCCGCGTACTGGACGAACTCGCCGTCAAATTTTGCCGCGGCGCTGCCGCTTTGAACGCATTCCAGGCAGATGCATTCCACTTCCTCTGCCGCATAGATCTGATCGATATACTCTGTCACTTCCTTATTGCAGCAGCGGCAGACGTTCCTGCCGCGGATCAGGATCTCGTCGCTGTACAAATTGGGGTGATAGCGGAATCTGATATGTTTCATCATAAGTCTCCTTTCGGGCAATCGTGCAAAGGGGCGGGCAGGCCCCTGTGGTATTCCTTTCTTCTTTTTAAAATATGTCCGCTTCCAGGCCCCGCAGTCTCTCAAAAGCTTCCATGGCGGCGCCGCTTGCGGCCGACGCATAGGCGTCCTTACCGGATACGGCCAGGACCACGCCCTCCTCAAAACAGTAGACAGCGCCCTCCCCGGCGGCCCCGGTGATCCTGAGGTCAGAATACTTTTCCTCCAGGAGATATGCGCAGTCGCGGATCAGGCCCCCGCAGGGGCAGTATCCGGTGCTCTGGAGGGCAGCCAGATAAAGAAGAAAGTCTTCAAGGGGCAGGTCCAGCGCTTCTGCCCTTCCTGCAGGGTCCAGGCAGAGGACCTTTCCGGAGGATCTGTCCAGACCGTAGGCGCAGACTCCCTGCTGCTCCCTGGCAAGGATCAGAAGATCTCCCGCAGTCTCATCCTCTCCCGGCAGGCATATGTCATACTGGCCTTTCATGAAGTCCTGGTGGTCTGCGAAAGCGGCATAAAAGAGACGCAGAGTCTCGCTTTGCGGCCGGCCGGTTTCTGAGGGAGCGGAAGAGGAGGCCTGTATTTCAGTTTCCGCATCCGTCCCGGAAGGATCCGGAAAAAGGATGCCGGTCAGGAGATTCAGTTTTTCACGAAAATCCGCATGTGTCATCATAGATCTGTTTTCCCGTTTTTTCTGCGCTGCTTTTTCCAGGACCTTTCCGGCGGCAGTCCCGCCGTTTCTTTCATTATAAGGGAAAGGAGGGCTTCTGCGTTAAAAAAACTGGGTTTCCCATATCCCGCAGCAGGCTTCTCCGCGGAAGAACCCTGTGTTTATACCGCAGGGTGCCTTGCCTGCCTGGGCTGTCCCCTTTATAAAGGAGAAAAGAAAAAGGCACCCGGGGACCGGGTGCCTGAAGGAAGGGCAGATCAGAACTGGGTCTGATGGATCTGCATCTTCTCGAATTCGTTCTGTTCCTTCTGATTGTATTTGACCAGAAGCTCGTGGATCTTCTCCGTGGAGGTGGAGACGTTGGCAATGGAGGCGTCGTGGTTGATAAAGTCGATGATGGTGGCCAGATACTTGCTCATGTTGGCCTGGGCGAACCAGGGACGGTCCGGCAGGTCCTCGGGCTGATAGGTCAGGTTTGTGGTCACCACCTTGTCGAAATGGCCCTTTTCATAGGCGCTGTCGAACTTGGAGAGGCCGGCATTGAAGAGGCCGAAGGTGGTGCAGATGAAGACGCGCTTTGCGTGCATCTTTTCCTTGAGCTGCTTGGAGGTATCCAGAATGGAGCCGCCGGTGGAGATCATGTCGTCGATGACGATGGCATCCTTGCCGTTAAGGTCTGTGCCCAGGAACTGATGGGCCACGATGGGGTTCTTGCCGTCAATGATCCGGGTATAGTCGCGGCGCTTGTAGAACATGCCCACGTCCGCACCGATGACGTCCGCGAAATAGACGGCACGGCCGGTGGCGCCTTCATCGGGGCTGATGACCACGATGTGGTCCCTGTCCACGATCAGATCCGGGAAGGAATCGATCAGGGCATGGAGGAACTGATAGGGCGTGGTGAAATTGCTGAAATCCTTGATGGGCTCGACGCTGGCGATCCTGGGATCGTGGGCGTCGAAGGTGATGAAGTTGTCCACCCTCAGGTCATACAGCTCCTTGAGCATGTTTGCGGCATCCAGGGATTCCCGCCCGCTTCTGTGGTGCTGGCGTCCTTCATAGAGGAAGGGCATGATGACAGAAATCCGTCTGGCATGGCCGGAGACGGCGGAGATCACGCGTTTGAGGTCCTGGAAATGGTCGTCCGGAGACATATGATTGACAAAGCCGTTCATCTGGTATGTGATGGAGTGGTTGGTCACATCGCAGAGGATGAACAGATCCTTGCCGCGGCAGGTATCCTCGATCACGGCACGGCCTTCGCCGGTGTCATATCTTTCCAGGTCTGTCTTGATCCGGTAGTCGCTCTTATAGTAGTTTTCGAAAGCGGGAGAAGCGCTTTTCATGATCTTGTTGAGATCATCATCTCTGAATCTGGAGATGTAGGCGTTGACTTCTTCACCCAGTTTCTGTGCCGAAGGAAGAACGATCAGTCCCAGTGGAGCAACGGGAAGAGACCGGTCCAGCAGCTGATGAAGTTCTAAATCTGATGCCATAGTGACTCCTTGCAGTTGTATAAATGACAGATTACACAATTAATATAGCGATTCGGGACCTCAATGGCAAGAAAAAAGTTTTCTTTACATAAGAGAGGATATTCGCTAAAATAGTGTGATACTGGATCAAGATACCAATTATGTGATTATATAGAAGGAATATCGAATGGCAAAAAGAAAATCCAGGCCGATCGTTGCCATCGTGGGCAGGCCCAACGTGGGCAAGTCCACACTGTTCAACGCTCTGGCAGGAGATAAAATATCAATCGTAGAAGATACGCCGGGCGTGACCAGAGACCGGATCTACGCGGACTGTACCTGGCTGAATTATGAATTTACCCTGATCGATACCGGCGGCATCGAGCCCGACTCCAGCGACGTGATCCTTTCCCAGATGCGGGAGCAGGCCCAGATCGCCATTGACATGGCCGACGTCATCATCTTCATGACGGACCTGAAGACGGGACTTGTGGATTCCGACGGCAAGGTGGCGGATATGCTCCGCAGATCCAAAAAGCCCGTGGTCCTGTGCGTCAACAAGACGGACAGCCCGGTCAGGGACATGCCCGATGTGTACGAGTTCTACAACCTGGGCATCGGAGATCCCTATCCCATTTCCTCGGTCAACAGAACGGGCATCGGCGACATGCTGGACAAGGTCTGTGAGAGCTTTACCATGGGAGACGGAGAGGAAGAAGAGGACGACGCCATAAAGATCGCCATCGTGGGAAAGCCCAACGTAGGCAAGTCCTCCATCATCAATAAGCTGATCGGAGAGAACCGGGTCATCGTTTCCGATATCGCCGGCACCACCAGGGACGCCATCGACACCAGGGTCCGCCACAACGGCCAGGACTATGTCTTCATCGATACGGCGGGCCTCCGCAGGAAGAACAAGATCAAAGAGAACCTGGAGCGCTATATGATCGTCCGGACGGTGGGCGCGGTGGAAAGAGCCGACATCACGGTCCTGGTGGTCAGCGCCGAGGAAGGCATCACCGAGCAGGACGCCAAGATCGCCGGCATAGCCCACGAGAGGGGCAAGGCCGTGATCGTGGTGGTCAACAAGTGGGACCTGATCGAAAAGGACAACAAAACGGTAAAGACCTTTACGGACAAGATCCGCCAGGTCCTTTCCTTCCTTTCCTACGCGGAGATCATGTTCGTATCCGCCGAGACCGGCCAGAGGCTGATCAAGCTCTACGACGAGATCGACATGGTCTATGCCAACCAGAACCTGCGGATCCAGACCGGCGTCCTCAACGAGATCATCTCGGAAGCGGCCGTCATGCAGCAGCCGCCTTCGGATAAGGGCAAGATGCTTCGTATTCTCTATGCTACCCAGGTGGCCGTAAAGCCGCCTACCTTTGTCCTCTTTGTCAACTACAAGTATCTGATGCACTTTTCCTATCAGAGATATATTGAGAACCGTCTCAGAGAAGCCTTCGGCTTCAGGGGAACGCCGCTGAAGTTCATCATCCGTGAGCGCAGCGAAGAAAAACGTTAATCAATTACTTTTAAGGGGGATCTTATGAATACGCTTGTGATCAGAATCATCTGTCTTGCAGTCGGATACGCTTTCGGGTCCATCCAGTCTGCCTATTTCTATGGGAAAATGACAAAGGGCATCGACATCCGCGAGCACGGAAGCGGCAACGCCGGCACCACCAATACCATCCGGGTACTGGGAACAAAGGCGGGCGTGATCGTCCTTCTGGCCGATGCCTTCAAGTGCATCATTCCCATGCTGATCATGGGAGCCGTTTTCGGAAAAGCTTATCCGGACCTGGTCTGTCTGTTCAAGTCCTGGACCTTCCTGGGAGCTGTCCTGGGACATGACTATCCCTTTTATATGAATTTCAAGGGCGGCAAGGGAGTTGCCTGCCTGGCGGGCTTCGCGGTGGCCTATGACCTCCGCCTCCTGCCTCTGGCCATCCTTCTCTTTTTTGTCCCCTTCTTCATTACTCATACCGTATCCATGTGCTCTCTGATCCTTTACTCCGGGATCTTCCTGGCACTGATCGTTATGGGACAGACCGGCCTTCTGGGGGCCCTTCCTCAGGGTGCCCTGATCCAGATCTATGTGATCCAGGCCTTCCTTACCTTCCTCTGCTTCTGGAGGCACCGGGCCAATATTAAAAGACTTCTGGCCGGCAAGGAGAGCAAGATCTATCTGACCAAAAAGAAATAAGGCGAAAGAGAGAAATATTGTTATGGCAAGAATCGCTGTAATCGGAGCCGGAAGCTGGGGGACCGCCCTGACATGCTGCCTTGCGGGCAACGGGCATGACGTGGCTGTCTGGTCCATCGACTTCGATGAAGTCGACATGATCAACCGTTTTCATGAGCAGAAGGTCAAGCTTCCGGGCGTGGTCCTTCCGGAGAGCGTAAAGGCCACCTCGGATCTGGGAGAAGCCGTCTCCGACAGGGACGCCCTGGTGCTGGCGGTCCCCTCCCCCTTTACCAGATCCACAGCCAGGAAGATGGCCCCTCTGTGCAGGTACGGCCAGCTGATCATCTCCGTGGCCAAGGGCATTGAGGAGGATTCCCTCATGACACTTTCTTCCATTATTAAGGAGGAGATCCCTTACTGCGAGACGGCGGTCCTGTGCGGTCCCACCCACGCCGAAGAAGTGGGCAGAGGCCTTCCCACGGCCATCGTGGCGGGAGCGGACCGCAGGCATGTGGCGGAATACGTGCAGAGCCTTTTTATGAACTCCTACCTGCGCGTCTATACCAGCCCCGACGTGAGGGGCATGGAGATCGGCGCGGCACTGAAAAACGTGGTAGCTCTGGCGGCAGGCGTTGCCGACGGTCTTGGCTGCGGCGATAATACCAAGGCTGCCCTCATCACGCGGGGCATTGCGGAAATCAAAAGGATTGGCACCGCCGCCGGCGGAGAGGCGGAGACCTTCTCCGGCCTGACCGGCATCGGCGACCTGATCGTGACCTGCGCTTCCATGCATTCCAGGAACCGGAGAGCCGGGATCCTGATCGGAAAGGGATATACGCCCGACGATGCCATGAAGGAAGTAAAGCAGGTGGTAGAGGGCGTTTACAGCGCCAGGGCCGGCATGCAGCTGGCAGAAAAATACGGACAGAAGGCTCCCATCATTACAGCCTGCAACGAGGTGCTCTTCGGAGGCAAGTCTCCCAGAGAGGCCGTCATGGATCTGATGATGCGGGACCCTGCCGTGGAAGCAACCAGTCTGGAATGGAAATCCCTGTAAGCCCCGAGGGCGGGAGGGAGACTCCAAATATATATTTTTTTTGAAAGAGAGTTGAAGCAAATGCAAATCTATGAAGAACTGCAGGCAAGAGGCCTGCTTGCACAGGTCACCAGTGAAGAGGAAATCAGAGAGCTCGTCAACAACGGCAAAGCCACCTTCTATATCGGCTTCGATCCCACAGCGGATTCTCTTCACGTAGGGCATTTCATGGCTCTGCTTCTGATGAAGCGTCTGCAGATGGCAGGCAACAGGCCCATCGCCCTGGTAGGCGGCGGCACCGGCATGATCGGCGATCCTTCCGGAAGACAGGATCTGCGCAAGATGATGACCATGGAAATGATCGACCATAACTGCGAATGCTTTAAAAAGCAGATGAGCCGTTTTATCGAGTTCGGCGAAGGCAAGGCCCAGATGGTCAACAACGCCGACTGGCTCCGCGACCTCAACTACATCGAATTTATCCGCGACATCGGCGCCCATTTCTCCGTCAACAACATGCTCCGGGCCAAGTGCTACGAGCAGAGAATGGAGAAGGGCCTGTCCTTCCTGGAATTCAACTACATGATCATGCAGGCCTACGACTTCCTGTGCCTGTATGAAAAGTACGGCTGCAACATGCAGTTCGGCGGCGACGACCAGTGGTCCAACATGCTGGCCGGCACAGAACTGATCCGCAAGAAGCTGGGCAAGGACGCCCACGCCATGACCATTACCCTGCTTCTCAATTCCGAAGGAAAGAAGATGGGCAAGACCGCCAAGGGTGCCGTATGGCTGGATCCCGACAAGACCTCTCCCTACGATTTCTACCAGTACTGGCGCAACGTTGCGGACGACGACGTCCTTAAGTGCCTGCGTATGCTGACTTTCCTTCCTCTGGAGCAGATCGACGAGATGGACAAGTGGGAAGGCAGCCAGCTCAACGAAGCCAAGTCCATCCTGGCTTACGAGCTGACCAGCCTGGTACACGGCAGCGACGAGGCAGACAAGGCCAGGGCCGGCGCCCAGGCTCTCTTTACCGCGGCCGGCGGAGCCATGGACAACGTTCCCGAGTCCCCTCTTTCCGACGATGACTTCACGGAAGACGGAACCATCGACATCCTTGCGGTCCTGACAAAGAGCGGCCTGGTCACTTCCCGCTCCGAGGCAAGACGCGCGGTCCAGCAGGGCGGCGTTACCGTAGACGGTGAGAAGATCACTGATATCGCAAAGTCCTATGCAAAGGAAGACCTGAAGGAAGCAAAGCTTGTCAAGAGAGGCAAGAAGAGCTTCAAGAAGGTGGTCTACAAGGCATAATTCCGGACAGAAAGTGTCAGATATTATGGCAGAGTCAGATCCGGGTCGCCGGGTCTGACTCTTTTTTTCAAGCATAAATTTTCCTTAAGGAAAATGGGGATTCCATATGATCAAACGAGTATTAAACGGTGCCGACGCACTGGTCAGAAGCCTGGAAGAAGAGAACGTTGAGTATGTGTTCGGCTATCCGGGCGTTGCCATCTGTCCCTTCTTCAACAGCATTCTCAATTCCGATATAAAGACGGTCCTGGTCCGTCAGGAGCAGTGCGCAGCCCATGCGGCCAGCGGCTATACCAGGGTCAGCGGTAAGCCCGGCGTAGTGGCCGTCACCAGCGGTCCCGGCGCCACCAACCTGATCACCGGCATCGCCACAGCCTTCGCGGATTCCATTCCCCTTGTCTGCATTACGGGACAGGTGGATTCCAGACTGATGGGATCCGACGTTTTCCAGGAGGCGGACATTTCCGGCGCCTGCGAATCTTTCGTCAAATTCTCCTATATCGTCCGTCAGGCCTCCGACATCCCCAGGATCGTCAAGGAAGCCTTCCATATCGCTTCCACCGGCAGAAAGGGACCTGTCCTGATCGACATTCCCCATGACGTGCAGATGGACCGGGTCTCCGGCTTTGCCTATCCCGTAAGTGTCAATCTCCGCACCTATAAGCCTACGGTGGAAGGCCATCCCGTCCAGATCAAGCGGGTCATGCGGGAACTGGCCAGGGCCAGACGTCCCATCATCTGTGTGGGCGGCGGCGTCCATCTTTCCGATGCGGCGGAAGAGGTCAGAAAGTTTGCGGAAGCCCATGACATTCCGGTGGTCTCCACCATGATGGGCCTGTCTGCCTTCCCTACGGACCATCCCCTTTTCTACGGCATGGTGGGCAACAACGGCCAGAAATACGGCAACCGGGCCATGAACGAAGCGGATATGATCATCATGGTGGGCGCCAGAGTGGCGGACCGTTCCATTTCCCAGCCCGACCTGATCACAGAGAACAAGGTCCTGGCCCACATCGACGTGGACCCTGCCGAGATCGGCAAGAACGCGGGCCCTTCCATTCCTCTGGTAGGCGATATAAAGCATATCTTCCGGGAGTTCAACGAAAGGGATCTGGAAGTGGACTATTCCGACTGGCTGGACTGGCTGGACGGCTGCAAGGACGACGTCCTCAACGCAGAGAGCAAAAAGAGGGCGGAGATCCAGGAAGAGCACATCCTCCAGGGCAGAAAGAATTACGTGGATCCCAGGATCTTTATCAGAAAGCTTTCCCTGAAGATGGATAAAGATGCGGTCTATGTGGCCGACGTGGGCCAGAACCAGATCTGGTCCTGTGCCAACGCCGTCATGCGCCGCGGCCGTTTTCTGACCAGCGGCGGCATGGGCACCATGGGCTATGCGGTCCCCGCAGCCATGGGCGCCAAGATCAGCTCCCCGGACCGCCAGGTAGTGGCTGTCTGCGGCGAAGGCGGATTCCAGATGACCATGCAGGAGCTTGCCACCATCGTTCAGTACGAAGTGCCCGTCAAGATCGTGGTCCTCAGGAACAATGTACTGGGCATGGTCCGCCAGCACCAGCACTTTGTCTATCACGACCGCTTCTCTGTGACGGATCTGAGCACCGTGCCCGATCTGGACAAGCTCTCCGAGGCCTACCATATCGGCTACCTGAGGCTGGAGACAAACGAAGGCATGAACGAGTGCCTGGACGCTTTCCTGAAAGAGGATAAGACCATGCTCCTGGAAGTCATGATCGATCCCGACGACCTGTGCTGATTTAAGTCCGGAGTCCCGATCATACGCAGTAAGAGACAGGTATTAATTATGAAACGAATTTATTCGATATTAGTAGAAAACAGATCCGGTGTCCTGTGCAAGGTGGCAGGCCTTTTCTGGAGGAGATGCTTCAACATTGATTCCATCGTGGTAGGCGAGACGGACGACAAGGCCGTTTCCTCCATGATCATTGTTTCAAACGGCGATCAGAGGACCCTGGAGCAGATCGAAAAGCAGCTCAACAAAAAGCTGGACGTCATCAAGGTCAAGACCTTCAGTGAGGCCGAGAGCCTGAACCGGGAGCTTCTTCTGATCAAAATCCGCTATAACCGGTCCAACCGCAGGGATATCATGGAGAACTGTGAGATCATGGACGCAAAGATCGTGGATATGTCCAAGGGACAGATGACCATCCAGATGTGCGACACCCCCGAGAGGATCCAGATCTTCATCAATACCCTCCGGTCGGTCAGCATCGTGGAGATGGCACGGTCCGGCGTGGTCGCCATGACCAAGTGCAATGAATAAATATACCTTTGACTTTGAATAATATGAGCGCTATAATACCATCAATTGCTCATTGGAAGAGAGGTTCATCATGCAGAAGAAAGTATTCCAGCTTCTGGTCGACAACACCACCGGTGTACTGAGCCGTATTGCCGGACTGTTTTCCCGCAGAGGCTACAACATTGAGAGCATCACCGCAGGCGTTACGGCAGATCCCCGCATCACCAGGATCACCATCGTGACTTCCGGTGACGACGATATCCTGGAACAGATCGAAAAGCAGGTGGCAAAGCTGGAGGACATCCGCGATATCCACGAATTAAAGCCCGAAGAGAGCGTTTACCGTGAACTGGCCCTGATCAAGGTCAAGGCGGACGCTTCCATGAGAGACGGCGTCGTGACTCTGTCCAATATCTTCCGCGGCAATATCATCGATGTTTCCGAGGAAGCCCTTCTGATCGAAGCCACAGGCAACTCCGGCAAGATCGACGCATTCCTGCGTCTTCTGTCCGGCTATGAGATCCTGGAACTGGCCAGGACCGGCATTGCAGGCCTGGGAAGAGGCGTCAAGAACGTCATCATGATCGACCAGGAAGGCGAGATCTACAAGTACGTGGACGGAAAACCGGAGAGCGAAGACTAAAATTCAGTAGCATTCCCGGAAAATTGTGTTAATATGGACTGTGGCGCAGGCGCCATAAGTCCTGAAATAAAAGCATTTATTGGAGGAAAAAAACAATGTCAGATGCAAGAATTTTTTATCAGGAAGACTGCAACATCTCTATGCTTGAAGGCAAGACCATTGCCATCATCGGATACGGCAGCCAGGGTCATGCACATGCCCTGAACCTGAAGGAGTCCGGCCTCAACGTTATCGTTGGTCTGTACGAAGGCTCCAAGTCCAAGGCCAAGGCCGAGGCACAGGGACTGACTGTTATGAACACCGCTGATGCAGCCAAGGCAGCAGATGTCATCATGATCCTGATCAACGATGAGAAGCAGGCTAAGATGTATCAGAAGGATATCGCTCCCAACCTCAAGGCAGGCGATATGCTGATGTTCGCTCACGGCTTCAACATTCACTTCGGTCTGATCAAGCCTCCGGCAGATGTTGACGTTACCATGATCGCTCCCAAGGCTCCCGGCCACACCGTACGTTCCGAGTATCAGGCAGGCAAGGGCACACCCGCTCTGGTAGCTGTATACCAGGATGCTACCGGCAAGGCTCTTGAAAAGGCTCTGGCTTACGGCGCAGGCATCGGCGCTGCAAGAGCAGGCATCCTTGAGACAACCTTCCGCACTGAGACCGAGACCGACCTGTTCGGCGAGCAGGCAGTTCTCTGCGGCGGCGTCTGCGCTCTGATGAAGGCAGGCTTCGAGACTCTGGTCGAGGCAGGCTATGACGAGAGAAACGCATACTTCGAGTGCATCCACGAGATGAAGCTGATCGTTGACCTGATCTATCAGTCCGGTTTCGCAGGCATGAGATATTCCATCTCCAACACTGCTGAGTACGGCGACTACATCACAGGTCCCAAGCTCATCACAGACGAGACCAAGAAGACCATGAAGAAGATCCTGTCCGACATCCAGGACGGCTCCTTCGCAAAGGAATTCCTGCTTGAGATGTCTGATGCAGGCGGACAGGTACACTTCAACGCCATGAGAAAGCTCCAGGCTGAGCACCAGGCTGAGAAGGTCGGCAAGGAGATCCGCAAGATGTACAGCTGGAACAACGAAGGCGACATGCTGATCAACAACTGATCCAATACAGATTTATAAAAGAACTACGAGAGACCGAGTACGCTTGCGTGCCCGGTCTTTTTGACCCCGGCAAAGAGGAAGATCATCAGAAGATGCACCGGACAGATATTTCATATTCTTTTCTGAAAGTGTGTAAGATATGGCACAGATCTGTCGTCTTATAGAGTAAAGGAAGCGTAAAACAGGCAGCGGCATCTGCCGCGGAAAGGAGAGTATCATATGCGCAGGGGAAATAAGACAGCAGGGATCTGCCTTCTGCTGCTGCTCTTTCTGGTCCCGGCAGCCATTTACGGGTGTGGGCAGAAGAAGGAGGTCCATCTGTTTCATGCCCGGATCCTGGAGATCAGGGAAGGGACCATGCTGGTAGAGCCGGACCAGGGGTCGGAAGAAGCCAGAAGCTCCGATGCTTTTCTGGTGAATATAAAAGGAATGGCCCCGTCCCCGGAGCCGAAAGAGGGAGACTGGCTGGAGATCACTTACCGGGGCGGGATCCAGGAGACCTATCCTGCAAGACTGGACCAGGTGGTCAGTATTGTGATCGCAGACAGAAGCTTTGCGCCTGAAAAGGAATCCGGTCCGGATGAAGCCGGAGAGGACCGTGATCTGTGGGAAAATGGAAGAGAAAGGATATCTGTCGCAGGATCCCTTGGGGAAATTTCGGTCGATGTCCCAAAGGGCTGGAAGGCAGAAGCTTACAGGGAAGGTCAGGAAGATATGACATACGGCCTGTACGGAATTGCTCTGGAGCCGGAAGACGCTGCCTCTGGAAGGGTCTGGCTGGTCGTTACGGATTTCTTCGGGGTCTGCGGGACAGGGCTTGCAGCAGAGGAAATCTCCCTGGCAGGTGGGAGAGCCGTAATGGGGACCTATGATGACCATAAGCACTAGGACTATATCACTTTCGGAGACGGCAGCCCCGCAGCACCGGCTCAGGTCATCGCCATGAATGAGGACTGTTCCTCCTGGGAAGAGAAGCACTGGGAAGAGATCATGTCCATCCTGGATACAGCAGTCTTCGATCTGTCCGCGGCAGAGGCCGGATCCGCCGGGAAGGAAAATCCGAAAGAAGAATAGAACTGCAGATGAACAACTTTGCGGTATGCCGGAGAGGCTGACATGTTACTATGGAAAGGGGAGGCAGTACATATGGAAGATACGGGAATCATCGAGCTTTACTGGCAGAGAAACGAAAGGGCCATTCAGGAATCCTCCCTGAAGTACGGAGCCTACTGCCATACGATCGCATACAACATACTGGGAAAAGCGCCGGATGCGGAGGAGTGCGTCAACGATACCTGGATGCGGGCCTGGAATGCCATGCCCCCGAAGAGGCCTTCTGCTTTGCAGACTTTTCTTGGGAAGATCACCCGCAACCTGTCCTTTGACCGGTATAAGGAAGGACGCCGGAAAAAGCGGGGCGGCGGAGAGACGTCCCTGGTGCTGGACGAGCTTTCCGAGATCGTATCCGGGAAAGAGGACCCTGTGGACCGGGTCCTCAGAAAGGAACTCTCTGCCGAGATCGACCGCTTCCTGTCCTCGCTGCCGCAGGGGAAGCGGCAGCTTTTTATCCTCCGCTACTGGTATGTCTGCTCTGCGGCCGAGATCGCCCGGCAGACGGGCATGAGCGAAAACAATGTATCGGTGTCCCTCTCACGCATCCGGACAGGGCTCCGGGAATATCTGAAAGAAAGGGGATATGAACTATGAAAGGCGAAGATCTTTTTGAAGTCCTCTCGGACCTGGATGACCAGAAGATACTGGAAGCAAAGCAGGCTTCCTTCAGGAAAAAAGCCCGCATGCGGGCCATATGGAGCATGGCCGCGGCCTTCCTTGTGCTCTGCATTCTGGGAGCCCTGATCCTTCCAGGGCTCCCCCTGGGAAAGGGAGGAGAGGAAGAAAACGGGCAGGCCCGGGAAGAAGGAATGGAAGAGGAAGCAGCCGAAGAGATGCCTCCTGAAGAGGGGGAAGAAGCGGCGCCTGCCGAGGCTGAACCGGTTTCCGGGGACATGGCGGAGGCTATTCCCTCAGACCTGATCCTGACCCAGGCCGCGTATCCACAGCCGGTTGCGGCGGATCTGACCCCGGAGCAGTACGTGGAGAGCGATGCCTACGGAAAATGGTGGGAGGACCAGTGGAGGAAGACAGACATTTCTTCCGGGTACGCTGCGTCCATGACAGCCTTCGATCAGGAGATCATGGAAAAACTCCTCTCATCAGGCGAGGACAATACGGTATGCTCTCCCTTAAATACCTGTATCGCCCTGGCCATGCTTTCGGAAGTGACGGAGGGAGAGAGCAGGCAGCAGATCCTGGACGCCCTGCATGTAAGTGATATGGAAGAGCTGAGGAAAAAGACACGGGCCCTTTGGGAAGCAAACTATGCCGATACCCCTAATCTGAAAAGCCTTCTGGCCAACTCTCTCTGGCTGCGGGCAGGAGATGACTACGACATGGAAACGCTGGGCAGGCTGTCCGAAAACTACTACGCATGGGCCTTTTCCGGAGACCCGGGATCCGAAGAGATGACCCATGCCCTGCAGGCATGGACAGACCAGAACACCGGCGGTCTTCTTAAGGAATATACCGAAGGGATGAAGCTTTCACCGGATACGGTCCTGGCCCTTGTATCCACCATTTATTATAAAGCAGCCTGGTACGATACCTTCTGGGAAGGCGCCACAAGTCCCGGGACCTTCCACGGAATAAAAGGGGATACGGAGGCAGAAATGATGCACCGGTCCGATGTCATGGGAATATACCGTACGGACGCCTTTACCGGCATCAGTCTAGGCCTTATGGACAGCGGGGCCATGCATTTCTATCTGCCCGCCCAGGGAAAGGACGCCGGGAGTCTTGTGACGGATCCTGACATCTGGAAGGTCCTGTCCCATGATCAGGAAGATGGCTGGTCTTATCCGGAGGTGAACCTGACCCTGCCCAGATTCAGAGTCAGCGGCAAAACAGATCTGATGCCTGTCCTTACGGAGCTTGGGATCACGGACGTGAAGGACCCTTCCCTTTCGGATTTCAGCCCTCTTAAAAAGGATGCGGAGGATCTTTTCCTGTCGGCGGCAGAGCATGCCGCCATGGTGGAGATCGACGAAAACGGTGTCACCGGCGCTGCCTATACGGAACTGTCCGTAGAGGATACGGGAGCCCTGGAACCGGAGGAAGTGCTCGACCTTACCTTTGACAGGCCTTTCCTCTTTATGGTCACAGGCCGGGACGGCTCGGTCCTGTTTTCGGGAGTTGTAAGGAATATTGAGCCTGAATAATTCACCGATTACTCGGTGAGCGCGGAAAAACCGCGCTGTTACTACATTTACAACTACATACTGCATTCACATTCCGGGTGAAGAGTTTGAACAGCTTAATGCCACTTGTTTGCAGGCTGCTTAACATACAAAAAGGACCTCAACTATGTTAAGATTAAGGTGTCGAATCAAAACCAGAACATAAAGGAGAAATCCCTATGTCTATTGTAAATGACACCTCTTTCAGTTTCAATAAGCAGTTCAAATATAACTTCGACGGCGGCGAACTTTCTTCCGATGGCGGACTTTTCCTCTTGAAGGAGTTCGCTCATCGCATTGGTTTTGAAAAAGTTATCCGTGACAACTTTCAAACAAATGACTCTGCCGCATTCCGGTTCCATACGGATGAAAAGAACCTGATGCAGCGGATCTTTCAGATCATTGCTGGGTACTTCAATGATAACGATGCAGATGAACTTACCCAGACCATGTGTTCTGCGCGGCTCTGGGCAAGGATACCCTTGCTTCCCAGCCTACGATGTCACGGTTTTTCAACCGTCTGGACGAGGATTCCCTGATACAGTTCGAGAAGATCTTCCACATCCTGCGTCAGAAGATCTACGGGATCCGGTCTCCGGAAAACATTCTTCTGGATCTGGATTCCACACTTTTGCAGACTTACGGGCATCAGGAGGGCGAAGGCTTTAACTGCCATTACCAAAGTCATGGGTACCATCCGCTGTTATGCTTCGATGGCCTGACGGGCGATCTTCTCAAGGTGCAGCCCCGTCATGACACGAAATACTGCAGCAGTGACGCACACCTTTTCCTTGCTTCTCTGCTGAGTGAGTTCCTTGAACAGTATCCGGATGTTATGATCTCTCTGAGGGGAGACAGCGGCTTTGCCGCACCGGAGATCTATGATCTCGCTGAGACCCATGCCTGCAGCTATGCCATCCGGCTTAAGATGAACAGCACTTTGATGTCCCTGGCATCAGATGTCGCAGCTGATCTGACCAAAGACAATAAAGTCGATTATGCTGTCTGTTACGGTGAATTCATGTATAAGGCCGGCTCCTGGAAATATGCCAGGCGTGTTGTCTGCAAAGTGGAAAAAACCACAGACCAGATGACTTACATGTACACTTTCATTGTAACAAACATGGATCTTACGCCGGAGGATATCATCAGGTTTTACTGCAACCTCGGCCGCATGGAAAACTTCATCAAAGAGTCTAAAAACGGTTTTGATTTCTCCTGTATGAGCAGTCATGCCATGGCTGTTAATGCAGGACGCCTGATGATCTGCATGCTGTCCTATAACCTGTTCAATTGGTTCAAGCGGCTGGTGCTCCCGAACCATTTTCAAAAGATGCAGATCGAGACCTTCCGTCTGAAGCTGGTCAAGATCGCCACAAGGGCTATCAGGTCGGCCAGGTACCGAACCTTCAGATTCTGCAGCAGCTGTCCCTATAAGGATGAGTTCCGGGAAATACTGTTGAACATACAACAGCTTCAGATCCCTGAACCGGCTGCCTGACAGCAAAACAGCGAACCTTGACAATGCCATACTCCACTTTCAAGGCTTGACGGGATTACTATGCCCATTTTTATTGGAAAAGTGTTCCCCATAGAGCAGTCTGCGTGGATAGCAGCATTGTTGTGAAACAATATCGACGTTTCATGGGTACATCCCAGACGTCATGAATAATTCAGGTTTATTGATAATAATGGCTTCAGTTTTATAAGAATTTTTTAATTTCAAAAGATCGGAGAAAAAATGAAGAAATACTTATCTTATTTGCTGCTTTGTCTGACACTTTGTTTTATTTTTTCCGGCTGCGCTGTGCATCAGGATAATGAGGACGAGGAAGAAACAACCATCGATGTAATTTGGGAAGAGCTTCCCTTTCAGGAAGCCGTTTCTGGAAGCGATCTCATTTTAAAGGGAACTTTCACAGATAAGATCGAAAAGCATGAGAATTATCTTTACTTTGAATTTCAGGTAGATGACGTTCTGTTTGGAAACTATAAAGAGGATACGATCTTTGTTTATGAGATCTTCATGGACCAGGATATTCTTAAGACTTATAAGGCAGGAGAGCAGTACTATCTGCTCTTAAACAAAGGGAGCGAACATATTTCCAATGAGCATCCTCATTATGTATCCCCGGGAGCTGTTCTGCCGGTCGGAGGACCTTACACCTACCGGGACGAGCCCTTGGATATAGAGGATATGGAAACATATATACTCGAAAATATGCCGGAGCAGACGAACGCTGGGGCAAAGGAGGACCTTCCCCGTACCATGGAAGACAGTGACTATATTGCGATGGTCACCATTGATTCTGTCGAAGACAATGAGCCTGAAAACCTGACTGTATACAAGGCCTTTGTCAAAGAAATGCTCAGGTCACAGGATGATCTGACCACCATGGAGGACGGCAGCATTCTTCTGTCCATGCAAAAAGATGCTCTGGAGCCGGGAGAGACCTATGTGATCGGTTTTTACCAGGCGGGTGAAAAATCGATCATCTATGGGCAGACATCGGAGGACAGCATCATCCGGGGCCAGGAGGAGATGGATCAGTTCGTTGAAAAAATGAAGACAGAATAATCCTGCCCAGGGTTTTCTGGCAGATAAATAGTGTTTGCTGAACAGTAGATACTGTTCTTGAAAAATCGCGTAAATATAAGGAAAACTCAAAGTCATCCTCGTGTATTTGGTATAA
>CAMOGQ010000026.1 GCA_946614165.1 uncultured Lachnospiraceae bacterium | reverse complement strand
TATCAACAGGCTTTTTTCAAATGTTTCGGCATAGTTTCAACTTCGGTATAGTCTGTATCCTTTAAGAGCCGGCAGGCGTTCCGGATCCTGACTACAGTCAGATACTGGACCAGGGTCACGCCGGTGACGGCCCTGAAGGACCTGGTCAGATAGGCCCTGCTGACAAAGAAGCGCCCGGACAGATCATCCAGGGATATGTCTTCCATGTAGTGTTCGCTTAAGTAGGCGATGACATCCTCCGTAAAGCCGTGGATCCCCGGAGAGCTGCCGGGGGATGCGGGAGCCGCGCCCTGAAGGGATCCTTCCTCTTCCTGCCGGTCCTTCTGGCCGGCGAAGATAAGGAGGAGCTCGTGGGCCAGAAGCCTTGCCATGGGCAGGGCGGGGGAATCTCCGCCGAATTCACTTTTGATCCGGTCCATGAGATCCAGGGCCCGGGGCCAGGTCTGACTGTCAAAGGCGGCGCATCCCTGATATTTCTGGCAGAAGGCTTCGAAATCCATCCCTGTCAGAGACCGGATGATTCCCTCAGAGCCCTTTTCGGACAGCTGCAGAAGGAACCTGCGGTGGCAGGGATCGTCCCCGAAGGTGGAGGTCTTGTGGATCCTTCCCGGCGGGATCAGTACGGCCTGTCCCGCTTCCAGGGAAAGGACCCGTCGGTCCGCGAAAAGATAGCGCTTTCCTTCCATGAGGATGTAAAGCTCGGCCGTATCATGGAAGTGGCGGGCCTTCATGTCGGTTTTTTTCCGGACCAGCAGCTCGCTGACCTTGAGGGTTTCCGTGTCCTTCCGGAAGACCACCGTATTTTCCTTATCAGCCATGCTTTACCGTTTCCTTTCTGATGTGATTTCGAATATAATATATAAAAATGTATCCGATTTCATAGGTTCTGTGGATATTAAAGCATTTTTTATGTTTTTGACTACTGCTTCTTCCTATAATGAAACTGCAGCCGGTAAAGAGTGAGGGGCTGAAGAAAAGGAATGAGATGAATAAAGTTCAAAGCAGATCAAAAACAAAGCTGGATATGACGGAGGGACCCATCATGAAGCTGATCGTCCTCTTCGCCATACCCATGGTCATAGGAAATATCCTTCAGCAGCTGTATTCCACGGCGGATACCTTTATTATCGGCAACTTCAGCGGCCCGGCCTCCATAGCAGCGGTAGGGACCAGCTCCCAGCCCCTGGAGATCTTCCTGTGCGTCTTTATGGGCATCGGAACCGGCATTTCTGTCCTTGTCTCCGTCTATACGGGAGCGGAGGACGACGAGAGCCTGGGGCGGCTGGTCCGGACGGCGGTCTCCTTTACCTATATGGCGGCCCTTCCCTTAAGCCTCCTGGGCATTGTCTGCCGGCAGATACCTGGGACCTGGCCCTTTCCTATATCCGGATCGTCTTTGTGGGACTTCTTGCCAACATGGGCTACAACATGAATGCAGGGATCCTCAGGGGACTGGGAGATTCCGCATCCTCCCTGGTCTTCCTGTTCATATCCACTCTGGTCAATGTTGTGCTGGACATTGTCTTTGTGGCAGGCCTTTCCATGGACGCTGCCGGCGCGGCCCTGGCAACGGTCATCGCCATGTTCATGTCCTGGGCTGCCTCCATTGTCTATATCAGAAAGAAATATCCCTCCCTGCCCTTTGGCATTCTTCCGGGCAGGTCGGATATGGACATGCTGAAGGAGATCCTGCGGATCGGCCTTTCCCTGGGCTTCAACAACTCGGTCTATACGGTGGGCCATATCGTCATGCAGTCTCTGATCAATACCCAGGGATCGGCCTTTATGACGGCCACCTCCGTTACCGGAAAGATCATGGGAATTTCCAGTGTTGCCATTACCTCCTTCTCGGGCGCCATGTCCACCTTTGCCGGTCAGAACTTCGGGGCCGGAAACTACAGAAGGCTCCGGGAGGGCGGACGGATCGTTCCCCTCTACTCCGGACTGACCACGGCTTTTCTGGGCCTTTGCATGTATATGTCTGCAAAGCCCCTGATCCGCCTCTTTACAGGGGATGAGCAGACCATAGCCTTTGCCCTGGTCTGCATAGGCCTCCAGATCCCCTTCCAGTGGTGCTACTGCGTACTGAACACCATACTGAACCTTGCAAACGGCGTGGGAGCCGTGAAATTTTCGACTCTCGTCAATCTTCTGATGCTCTGGGCGGTGAGGATCCCTGCTGCTTTCCTGATCTCCCGCTTTTATGACGGCCACTATGTGACCTTCGGCGTATCCATCAGCTTCATGTTCGGGCTTGCGGCATCTCTGACCTTCTACCGTTCAAAGAGGTGGAAAGAGATCGTAAGCAGGTCCGGTGAAGAGGAAGGCAGAGTTTTCACAAAAAGAAAGGAAGGAAGAAATGCTGCCCGTAACACTGCACTGCGACAAGCTTTATAAGGGAAACCTGGACTTTGAGTATGCCCAGGCGGCCATTCCCTTCGAAAGAGGGTATATGAAGAAAGCTGATCTGAGCCGTCTGGAGCTTTCCGACGGAGAAAGAAGCTATCCTCTGCAGACCCTGCCCACCGCCTTCTGGCCCGACGGAAGCATCCGCTTCCTGCTGGTGCGTTTCCTGGGCTTTTTCCCCGGAAACAAAAAGAAGGTCATCGTACTGGATTACAAGGGCGCAAGGCTGCCTCTGCCCGCCGGAGAAGTCCCGGGCCTTTCTGTCAGGAAAGACGAGAAGGGCTTTGCTGTTTCCACAGGCCCTCTTGAGGCCCGCCTGGAAAACGGGACGGAGACGGTTTTTGCCTCTCTGACCGCAGAAGGCAGAAACTATACGGGGGACCAGTTCAGAGGCCCGGTTCTCGTCTTTGAGGGCAGAGAGCTTCTGCCTTTTATTGAAAGATGGACAGTGGTGGAGGAAGGTCCTGTCATGGCCATCCTGGAGGGACAGGGAACATACCGGAAGGTCTTCGGAGAAGCTCCTACCAGAGTCACTCTCCGTCTTACCTTTACGGCCGGAAAGCCCTGGATCGATATGGCCGCCCGCCTTTTCAACGATTCCATGGGAGACCTGGTGCCGGATGCATGGCGCTTCCATATCCTGCCGGATGAAGGCATGGAGCCTCTGGTCCGCCTTCAGGGCCGGGACGGGGCCGGAAAGCTGGATTCCACCGGCTGCGGGGACCTGGCAGGGACCATGGAGACGGAAGACCTGTTTATGACCTCCGGCACCGGAGAACTGCCTTGCATCGAGGAGAAGATCCGCAGGGAGGAAGGCTATTTCAGGACCCTGACCGGGATCTCCAACTATAAGACCCGCTTCAGCATCTCGGGCCGGGGAAAAGAAGTGTCTCTTAAGGTGGGTGCAAAGGACCTGGTGGCAGAAGCCAACGAGCACTTCGCCGAGGTCCTCTACGGAACCTTCATGGCAGACTTCTGCGACAGGAACGGCGGCGTCTGCGCCACGGTCTATCAGGCCCAGCAGAACTTCCCCAAGGCCATCGCCGCCGGAAAGAACGGCCTTTCGGTCTTCCTGATCCCCGAAGGTGAAGAGAAGGTGGTCTTTTCCTCCGGCATGGCCAGGGAGCAGAGGATGCTCCTCCATTTCCACACAGCGGAAGAAACCATAGAAGAGCTGGATAACAGGAGCCTGATCTATCAGATGCCCGTGCAGCCCTGGGTGGATCCCGTCCACTTTGACAAAGCCGGCTTCATGCCGGGAATCGTTACGGACCCCTTAAAGGCCGATCCCGAAACGGAGCTGCTTTTCATGGATATGGCGGACAATCACGGCAGAGCCTACGGCATGATGAACTGGGGCGACTTCCCGGATTCCAACTATACGGCCCAGGGAAGGGGCGGCGGAAAGCTGGTCTGGACCAACAATGAGTACGACTTCCCCCATGCTATGTTTGCCCTCTATGCCAGGACCGGCGTCAGACGCTTCCTGGACTATGCCAGAACGGCAGCCCTTCACTGGATGGACGTGGATATCTGCCACTACAGCACAGACCCCCTTCGGCAGGACGGCCAGTGGGAGCATACCAGGAGCCATAACGGAGGCTCCGAAGACGGAAAGGGCCCCGGCGGCGTCATGGTCTGCAGCCACGAATGGGTGGAAGGTCTTCTGGATCTCTGGCACTTTACCGGAGACAGAAGGGCCCTGGAATCGGCCCTGGGAATAGGAGAGAATGTCCTGCGTCTTCTGGAGACCCCCATGTACTTAAAACCCGGCGAAGCCAGCGCCAGAGAGACCGGCTGGGCCCTCAGGACCCTGACGGCCCTTTACCTGGAGACGGGGGAAGAGAAATGGCTTGCCAAGTCCAGATTTATTATAAGCCAGTTCAGAGAGTGGAACGACCGCTACGGCACATGGCTTGCTCCCTATACGGACAATACCGTGATCCGGGTGGGCTTTATGATCTCCGTGGCCGCGGGGAGCCTGATGCGCATTTACAGGGTCTTCCCCGATCCCAATCTGAAGGATCTGATCCTGGGCGCCATAGATGACCTGACCGAGAACTTCATGAACCCCTACGGGCTTTTCTACTATAAGGAACTGCCCAGCCTTATGCGCAACGGCAACAATACCCTGCTTCTGGAAGCCATGGCCATAGGCTATGAACTGACGGGATTCAGACATTACCTGGACTGCGGCATCAGGACCTTCCGCCTCCAGGCTTCCAGGAAGCCCGGCCTCAGCATGACCAAGAGGATCGCCGAGGACGCTGTCCTGGTGGGATCCGCTCCCACCAAGAGCTTTGCCCAGGCCTTCCTTCCCATGGTCACCTATTACAACGCCCTGCTGAAGGAAGGCATGGATCCCGGGATCCGATATTGATGTAAGGCTGATGCGGGCTTTCCCGGACAGTTCTGATTCCCATTTGCCCATCCCCTCCCGGAATGGTATACTCTTTACCGGCAGGGCAGGAAGAAGACGCCCTGAACTGCCGCGCTAAAAAGACTGAAACGGAAAGAAAGAGGGTGCCTGCAATGCTTTTTACCATCGATATCGGAAATACAAACATGGTCCTGGGCGGCTTTGAGGGAGAGGAGATCCGCTTTCTGGAGCGGCTGTCCACCGACCAGGGAAAGACCTCCATGGAGTATGCCCTGATCCTGAAAAACATTTTTGAGATCGAGGGAGTGGACCCTTCGGAGGTAACGGGAGCTGTCATCGCTTCCGTCGTTCCGCCCCTGACCGCCAGTATCAGAAAGGCCCTGGAAAAGATCCTTTCCTGCAGGGTCCTGGTGGTGGGCCCCGGCCTTCAGACCGGCATGGGCTTTGACGTGGACGACCCGGCAACCGTGGGCACCGATCTGATCGTGGCAGGCGCCGCGGGCATCAGGGACTATGAGTGCCCCCTGATCCTGATCGACATGGGGACCGCCACCACCATTTCCGTCATCGATGAGAACCATAACTTTACCGGCTGCATGATCCTTCCGGGCCTTAAGGTCTCTCTGAACTCCCTGACCACGAAGACCTCCCAGCTGCCTGCCATCGACCTGGATCCGCCCCGGTGCCTGATCGGGAAAAACACTGTGGACTGTATGAAGAGCGGCATCCTTTACGGCAGCGCCTCCATGCTGGACGGCATGATCGAGCGGATCGAGGAGGAATGCGGCAGAAAGATGACCGTGGTAGCCACAGGGGGCCTTTCCGGCAGCATCGTTCCCCTCTGCAGGCATAAGGGCATCATACAGGACGATCAGCTTCTGCTCAGAGGCCTTCGCTACATCTATGAGGCAAATGCCTGAAAAAAACATCCGGACGCAGAAAAAGAGCGGCAAGGCAGGACAGACCTGCTTTGCCGCTCTTTATGTTCTTATTTCAGTTCATACTTTACCTCTCAGGCCCGGCATCCGCCTGCCTGACAGGACGCTCCGGCAGCGGAAGGGATTTTTATAGATCCTGTATGTTCATCCTGTCCAGATCTTTTTTCCTGCGGCTGCCGCCCCTGCAGGCGGCGTAGACGGCCAGAAGGATGAAAGTGGGAATGTTGAGGGGAAGAAGGATGGAGAGGGCCGTAAAAAGGGTTTCCTTCCATGTGCCGCCATCATAGATGATGGCGCCGAAGAGGGCCAGCAGAGACCAGGCAAAAGAGACTGCGGGGAGGACCAGGCCCGGCCAGGGACTTTCTTTTTTCGAAAGAAATAACTGAAGCCAGAGAAAGGCGGCACATATCAGAGCAAGTACGACAAAAGTTAAAACACTTATTTTCATGAGTCATTCTCCTTTTTTTGCTTTCCGGTATTCGGAAATCAGTATTTTTGCAGTGTCAAAGTCTATCTTTTCGTTCACGGCCAGTCTCTTGATCAGGGCGATATAGGAATCGCCCTCCCTTTCTTCACTGATCCGAATTTTCTGGATCAGCCTGTCCAGTCTGAGACGGACGGTGGGATAGGTGACCTGGTACTGACGGGCGATCTCTTTGAGAGAGCCGGAGGAGAGGAGAAATTTTTTAATGAACACAAGATCCTCGTCTTCCAGACCGGTCATCCATTCGGGTACGGTTTCAACGGCCATAACAATCACCTGCCTTTCATATATTTAAAGATAGTATTTAATAATATTAAAGTCAATATAAAAGAACACTTTTAAAAATTAAAATACCATAAAATCGGGAAGGAACGGAAAAAGGGCTCTGAGCAGCCGGATCCGTCCGGATAAAGACCACCTGTCCTGGTTCTGCCGCTCTCCCTTTAAATATTTCCTTTCCGGTTTTGGCCGGACTTACTTTTTTGCATAGAATATTTCTATGAGAAACATACGATTTCGGGTATTTTACTCTATGAAAAGAATGCCTTAAAATATAATCAGAAAGCAGGAAGAAAAACTGCCGCAGGAAAAGGAAAGACAGATGCCCGGGCGGAAGGCTGCCGCCGGAAAGGATAAAGATCATGACTGAGACAAGGAAGATGAGAAACAGAAGACCTGAAAACATCTACAGGAACATTTTCGGCAGAAGCGTCACCCAGAGGCAGTATGTACCCGGAAGAGAGGCCTATGACAGGAGCCTCGAAAAGAAAAGAGAAAGAGCCGACTTCCAGGTGATCGACGATTATATCGAACAGGCATAATACAGAAAGATAAAGAGCAGAGCGCTGCAGCGGAGGCAAAATCTCCGTGCAGCGCTTTTTATGCTAGAATAAATGAAGACGCAGAGGGCCGCTTTTAAGCCCGTCTGCATGGTCCCGGAGGATATCATTATGGATTTTCGCGAACTGACTTATATTACGGCAGTGGCTGAGGAGAGAAGCGTGACAGAGGCGGCCAAAAGGCTTTATATTTCCCAGCCCTCCCTCTCCTATATCATTTCCAAGGTGGAGCAGGACCTGGGCGTCAGGCTCTTTGACAGGAAGACTAATCCTCTGTCCCTGACCTATGCGGGAGAGATCTATGTGGAACATGCCAGGGAGATCCTCAGGATCCGCGACAACATGCGAAGGGAGCTGACGGACATAGGCCACGGGAAGAAGGGCCGGATCAATATCGGTATTCCCAACGAAAGGGCCGGCTACATGCTCTCCAGGGTCATGCCCCTGTTCAGACAGCAGTACCCCAACATGGAGATCCGCCTTCAGGAATCCAGGTCCTCCGAGATCATAAGGAATCTTCTGATCGACAAGATCGGCTTTGCCGTACTGCCGGGAGACAAATCGGACCTGCCGCCCGGACTGAAGGTGGAGCGGATCTACCGGGAAAATCTGTATGTGGTAGCCGGAGACGGCGTGGTCCGGGAAGAGGACCTTGTGCAGGAAGAGACCGGGGAAGGCAGAAAGCCCCTGAAGGCCATGTCGGCTGCCGGCATCCCCATGCCGGTCGTACGTCTGCAGAACCTGAAGGACAGGCCATTTATCATAGTCAAGGAAGGCACCTTTATCAGGAGGCGCATGGAAGACATCTTCCGTGAGGCTGGCTTCTTCCCCAAAGAGATCATGGAAGTGGCCAACTGTATTTCGGCAGTTCAGCTGGCCAGGGCCGGCCTGGGCTATACCATTACTCCCGAGAGAGCCATCATTGTTCTGGGAGGCTACGACAGTTTCAACTGCTTCCTTTACGGAGAAAGCCAGGACTCCTGGGACGTCAGCGCCGTCTACAGGGAGGATGTCTACCTGGACCAGGCGGAAAGGGCCCTGATCGGCACCATGAAACAGGTCTTCGGAAAGGAAGAAAGAAGGGAAGAAACTTAAGGACAAGCCGTAAAGAATGCGGGGTGGCAGCAGCGTACCGGATCAATAAGACAGACGGCAGGAAGCCGGAGCGGGATCAGACAGATCCGCTCCGGCTTCCTTTTTGAGTAGAGAAATATTGAAGAAGCTTTCGCTCTTTCTCCTTATAAGATCACAGCTGCGAAAGAAGAATGCGTGCCTTTTCTTCGCTTGCCAGAGAATACTCTGTACTTAGAAGATCCTCCAGCAGGGGACGGGCTTTTTCTGCTTCGCCCCGCCCCATAAAGAAGGCGGCCAGCTCAAGCTGGATCTCCTTTCTGTGAATGACATTGGCAGAGACCCGGATCTCTTCTTCCAGATAGGCTGTATCCGTCTCCGGAAGGAGCTTTAAGGCATCTGTCCTGGCTTTCTGAAGGCGGATGCATTCCTTCAGGTTCCCGGCAAGCATGGGAGCTCTTTTTTCGGCCGCGTTCCTTAGAAGCTCCAGGTCTTTCAGAAAGCTTCCGGCCTTTTCCGAATCCTTCTGCAGAAGGGCCAGGCCTGCTTTCTGGCTGACGATCCTGGACGTTACGGTCAGGGCGTGGAGCTTCAGGTCCCCGGGACGCAGGCCTTCCACGGCTTTCCATGCACTGTCCAGGTCTCCCAGAGCCTGGTAGGCAAAGGAAAGATGGCAGCATCCGTCCATGTATTCGGCCAGGTTCCGGGGAACCCCTTCCAGGAGAGGACCGAAAACGGAGATGAACCTGCGGGGATCGTTCTCCTTATAGAGGATGGAATAAATGGCTCTGAGCCTTCTGGTGGAAAGGCGCGCCGAAAGAAGGCGCCCGGCCACTATGCCAGCCGCAATGAAGAGGGCAAAGATAAAGATGCCTGCCATGTTCTGTCTGTTCAGGATCTGCCCCTTCAGGGCAAGGAAGCCGAAAGCAGCGCCGGCGGCGCCTCCAAGGACCATCAGCAGAATATTCATTCTGCGAAAATATGCGACCATCAGGAATCTCCGTTCTGTGAAAGTGCTTACCGTCCCCTTCATACCGGGACCCGCCCAAAGCAGGGATGCGGGCCCCGGTGAAATGCGGGGAGGCATGTTTATGCATCGGCCCCGGGGGGCGTCTTATTACAGCATGAAGCTGAAGAGGAAGGAAGCGACGATCAGTACGATGCCGCCGCCAAGTCTGGAAGACAGCTGGGCATAAGCGATCAGATCCATACGGTCTGCAGCACCCAGGCATGCCAGGTCGCCGTTGCCACCGCGGTTTGCCATGCAGAGGCCGGCGGTAATGGCAGAGTCGATGGGATAGAAGCCTACCAGATAGCCCACAGCGCCGGAACCGATGATGGCGCCGATGACGATCATAAGAGCGATGACGATGTTGCCGGGAGCGATGGCTGCAAAGAGCTCGCCCAGGTCAAAGTCTGCGCCCATGCCGACCATGATGACGATTCCCATGTAGCCGGAGAAGAAGTTCTGGAGGCGCTTAGCGCCTGCGCGGACTCTGGCGGGGATAATGCCGGTGGCGGCCAGGATCACGACGAAGATGATCATGTAGGCATACTGATGGATGGGAGCTCCTGCGATTTTGGGCAGGATCACCTTGCTCATCAGACGGCCCACGGAGAAGCAGGCCATAGCCAGCAGAAGAGCGCCGAAGAGATCGTCGTTGTCGGTCTTGATCTTGGCGTCGTCTCTTGCAAGGTTGGTGCCGGCACGGAGCAGGGTCTTCTTATCGCCTGTCAGGGAAGGTACCTTTTCGCCCAGGGCGTTGAGGGCCGCAGAGGCAACGATACAGAAAAGGTTGGCGATGGTCAGGATAATGATGGCGAAGGAATAGTAGGTGGCTGCCGGATCGCCCGTGATCTGTTCGTAGATCTGGGAAAGGGGCACTGCGCCTGCGCCGTTGCCGCCGCCCATGATGGGAAGCACGTACTTGATGATGGCGTCAGCGGGCTTTACACCGAAGATGAAGCCCGTGCCCACGCCCATGATCATGGCACAGACAAGGCCGCCCAGAATGGCGGGAATGTAGCCGGCGAAGGACTTTAAGAGGATGTCTCTGTCCAGAGACAGAACGGAGCCGATGATCAGCATGATGATGAAGAATTCAAGGAAGTTGGCGTCATCGGATACATAGGAGTTGATGGCGTCCAGAGCCAGCTGAGGGATCAGACCGAACTGGCGCATGATGGCGACACCAAAAAAGCTCAGCAGCAGACCGCCGCCGATATACTTGTTCCAGATGGGAATACGTTCGCCCAGCTCATTAAATACTACGCCCAGAGCAAGGCACATGGCCATGGAGCCTGCCATACTTGTGGACTGAACCATGGAAGCGTCCTCTCCGGATCCCTGGATGATATATACGGGAATCATGCAGAGCAGGACTGCAGCCACGGTAAGCCACCAGGGCATGCCGCCAAGCCAGAGACCTGTACGTTCATTGTTTTTTTCGTTCATGTTTCTCCTCCTGATTAAATAATAAAGCAGATGCATCTGTAAATACCTTAGCACCCCGGTTATTTCAGGGCCAATAAAGAAACAGGAGAGCGATATTCCAAAAAAGAATGCAGACAGAGAGGATTTCCGAAGCAGGAGGACAGGGGGAGGCGGCGGAAAAAAGCAGGGAGGGTGCACAAATTTTTTTTGCTTTAACGCATGAATTCAGTATTCCCGAAATGAATGGCGAAAAACCTTTATGAATATCACAAATGTGATTTAAATGCTAAAATGTGATAAAGTAAGTCTGAGAGAAGTCCGATCATGAATTTCGAAACCGGGAAACAGGAAAGAGAGGTAACAGAAATGGATATAGACAGACTTACGGGCGTGGAGAGAGAGGACCTTCTGGCGGAGATTGCAGGCCAGTACTATTACCTGGGCAGGAACCAGTCCGAGATCGCAGAGGCCTTTGAGACCAACCGCTTCAAGGTGGCAAAGCTTCTGCAGGAGGCCAGAGAGAAACAGATCGTCGAGATCCGGATCCGGGGCGGACGGGCCACGGCTTCGGCCATGGAGGAGCAGCTAAGGGACACTCTGGGCCTGAAGGAGGTCCTGGTGGTGGATACCCAGTACCTGCCCTATATAGAGGCCCTGTCCCAGATCGGAGAGCTGGGAGCCAGATATCTGGACCGGATCCTGAAGCCGGATTCCGTTCTGGGCGTGACCTGGGGCAAGACCCTTTACTCGGTCATTTCCAGGATCCAGCCCTCCATGAAGAAAAAGATCACGGCTGTTCAGATGACAGGAAATTTCCCCATGTCCAATCCGGGTGCCGATTCCAGATCTCTGACAGCTCTGGCCGCTTCCGCCTACAGCGGAGACTTTTATTTTCTGGATGCGCCCCTTTACATGAAGGATCCGGACCTGAAAAGCGCTTTGGAGGCAGAACCCTTTATCGCCGGGACCATGGCGCGCTTTCAGAGACCGGACGCTGTCATCACGGGCATAGGAGGGACATCTTCCCTTCCCCTGACAAATCCCATGTTTTCGCCCTATCTGACGCCCGAAGACAGGCAGGGAAGCGGGGAATGCTGCGGCAGCATTTACGGCTATGTACTGGATAAGAACGGATCAGTGGCGGACATCCCCCTGAACAGAAAAGTCATGGCCATGCCTCTGGACAGGATCCTTGAAGCCGAACACCGCCTGGCCGTTGTCTGCGGACGCCATAAGGCCCATGTCACGGAGCTGGCCATCCGCAGGGGCTATATCAACGGGCTGATCACGGATACGGATACGGCCCGCAGGATCCTGCAGATCTGAAGAAAGGAAGAAAGATGAACAGTACCGAAAAAGAACTGATCGAAAAACTGAGAGGTTTTACTACTCCGGAGCTCTGCGACGGCATGGGGCTTTACAGGTCCATGGACTATCAGATCGGGCCCAGGGCAGGCAGGGAGAAGATCTGCGGCAGAGCCTTTACCGTGGACGTTCCTTCCGGAGAGGGCGGCATCATAGCGGATGCCATAGAGCAGCTGGAAGAGGGAGACGTCCTGGTGATTGCCGGTAAGGGAAACTGCGCCTGCTCCTACTGGGGAGACCACAGAAGCATCTGCGCCTCCATGATGAAGGCGGAGGCCGTGGTGATCGACGGCTGCTGCAGGGATATCGAAGGCCTGGAGGAGGCGGGATTTCCCGTTTTTGCCCGTGGGATCACCCCCGGGACGGCCGGCAAGAGCGGAGAAGGCAGGATCGGCGCTCCTGTGGTCTGCGGAGGGGCCCCGGTCAGTCCCGGGGATCTGATCATAGGTGACCGCAACGGAGTCGTGGTCATCCGCCCCGGAGAGGCGGAAGAGGTCATGGAAAGGGCCCTGGACAAAAGAAGGCGGCAGGAGGAGACCATCCGGCGCATGAAGGAGACCGGAAAGGTCATGCCCCGGATCCTGAAGTCCATGTAATCTTCGTAATTATTTCTTTTAATCTGTGGAATCAATTCGGCATACGGGCAGAAGGCCCTGAAGGAGGCAGAAATGATCAGACTGACAGCACATCCCGTTTACCTGGACGGGAGGGGAAACATCCTTCCGGAGGAGGGAAAGGACACTTATGCCGGCAGGGCCGGCACCATGGCTTACAGGATCCTGAAAGCCCACAACCATTCCGGCGATATGCGGCATCTGAAGATCCGCTTCGACGCCATGGTCTCCCCGGACAACAACTATGTCAGCATCCTGCAGAGCGCCAGGGCGGCAGGCCTTGAGGCCTTTCCCCTCCCTTATGTCCTTTCCAACTGCCACAACACTCTGTGCTCGGTGGGAGGAACCACGTCTGAGGACGACCATGCCTTCGGCCTCTCTGCCGTAAAGCACTATGGAGGCATCTTTCTGCCTCCCTACAGAGGAGTCCTCCACCAGTATATGCGGGAGCGGATGGCCGGCGGCGGAAAGATGATCCTGGGGTCCGACTCCCATACCCGCTACGGAGCCCTGGGGACCATGGGCATAGGGGAAGGGGGCGGAGAACTGGTCAAGCAGCTTCTGGGCCATACCTATGACATGGCCTGTCCCCCTGTAATCGCCGTGAAGCTGACGGGAGCGCCAAAGCCCGGAGTAGGGCCCATGGACGCGGCTCTTGCCATGGCGGCAGAGACTTTTCCCATCGGCTTCAACAAAAACAAGATCCTGGAGTTCGTGGGAGAGGGCATAGGAAACCTGTCCATGGAGTACCGCATGGGGATCGACGTCATGACCACGGAAACAGCGGCTCTCTCCAGCATCTGGTGCACGGATGAAAAGACCTGGGAATATTTAAGAGACCACGGAAGGGAAGAGGACTATGTGCAGCTCTCTCCCGAAAACGGTGCCCTCTACGACGGCCTGATCGAGATCGACCTCTCCCTGGTGGAGCCTATGATCGCTCTGCCCTTCCATCCATCCAACGCCCTGCCCATCCGGGTCTTTAAGGAAGATATGGAAAGATACCTTTCGCAGGTGGAGGAAGCGGGAAGAAAGATCAAGGGAAATCGGGGAAAGCCCTTCTCCATCATGCACCACCTGAGAGAGGGAGGCTTTTATCCCGACCAGGCCCTGGTATCCGGCTGCGCGGGCGGCATGACGGAAAACATAACCGCCATAGCGGATATCCTTAAGGGGGCGGATCTGAAGGCGGAGGGCCTTTCCCTGCACGTCAATCCCTCCAGCCTCCCTGTCATGGAGGACCTGATCAGATCCGGCACAGCTTCCGAGCTGGCCATGGCCGGGGTGACCCTGCGGCCCGCCATCTGCGGGCCCTGCTTCGGCGTCACCGATGCCCCTGCCAACGACCAGCTCAGCATCCGCCATGTGACCAGGAACTATCCCTGCCGTGAGGGATCCAGCCCAGGACAGGGCCAGATGGCGGCGGTCTGCCTCATGGACGCCAGATCCATTGCGGCTACTGTCCGAAACGGAGGCTCACTTACGGCCGCCACGGAACTGGACGTGGAATACAGAGATTTTTCTCCTTCCTATGAGGGAGGCATCTATGAAAGGCAGGTCCTGGACAGATACGGGAGGCCAGACCCGAAGGAGAAGCTGGTCATGGGCCCCGGCATCGCGGACTGGCCCCGCATGGCCTCCATGAAAAAGAACCTGCTCCTTGTGACGGCAGGGTCCTATCAGGGGGCTGTGACCACGGACGAGCTGATCCCTTCGGGAGAAGCCTCCTCCTACCGGTCCAATCCCGAAAAGATCTCCGGATTTACCCTGATCAGCCGGGACCCCGCCTATGTGGCCAGGGCAAAAAAGATCAGAGAGGAGGCAGCCAGGATCAACTTCTCAAAGGAAGGAGACATCACTCTTGGGACCCTTCTGGCCGGGGAACGGATCGGAGACGGATCCTCCAGAGAGCAGGCTGCCAGCTGCCAGAAGGTCCTGGGAGGCTTTGCCAATCTGGCGGGAGAGTATTCCACGAAACGCTACAGGTCCAACTGCATCAACTGGGGCCTGGTGCCCCTGAGAACAGAGGAAAGTCCGCAGATTCCTCTGGGAAGCTTTGTTTATATCGAGAATATGGCGGGCATCCTGGAAAGAGGAGAAGAGAAGGTGACGGCCCTTTTGCTGGACGGACAGGGAAGAGATGTAAGGGCCCTTATAGAAGTGCTTGAAAAAGAGGGGCCGGAGGCTCTGACCGTCAGGAAGATCCCCTGCACCCTGGACAGCCTGACAGAGGACGAGCGGACCATCCTGAGGGCCGGGTGCCTGATCAATTACTACAGGGAAGGACATTAAGGCGTGTTTATGGAAGAAATGAAAACGGAAAAGGATGATTTTACAGGCAGGAGGATCTGCGTGGCAGGCGTCGGCGCCATAGGGACCGTCATGGCCGCCATGATCGGACAGAGATATGCTTCCTCCTTAAGCCTTATTGCAAGGGGGCAGAGAGCACAGGCCCTTAAGGAAGAGGGCCTTGTCCTCCACAGCCAGTTCTACGGGGAAAGAAGCGCCTTCCCCGCCGCAGTTTCGGACAGGGCAGAGGATCTGGGCATGCAGGACTTTGTCCTGATCTGTGTCAAGAACTACAGCCTGGAAAAGATGGCCGAAGGGCTCAGGCCCTGTATAGGGCCGGATACGGTGATCGTCCCCGTCATGAACTGGATCGAGGCTTCGGGAAGGCTCAGGGAAATGTTCCCGGAAAGTATCATTGCCGATGCGGTCATCTACTGCGCCACAAGCATGAACGATGACTTCTCCGCTGTCCAGAGGGGAAACTACGCCCATATATTCATAGGATCCAAAGATCCTGACAGAAGGCAGCAGGAGGGGGCCCTGTCCCTTCACCGCATGCTTGAATCGGCCGGCTTCGACAGCCGCTTTACCGAAAGGATCGTCAGCGAAAAGTGGCAGAAGTTCGTCCATAACTGCGCCTTCAATACCATCACCGCCAGATACCGGATCACCTCCGGAGAGCTGCGGCGCAGCGAAAAATGCAGGGAGGACCTCAGGGAAATCCTGACGGAAGGCTATAGAACGGCCCTTGCCTGCGGAATCGAAATGCCGGAGGACTTCGTGGACAGAAAGTTCGACTTTACCACCAGGGTCCAGGCGGAGTCCGCCACCAGTTCCATGAAGCAGGATGTGGACGCCGGAAGGCCCACGGAGCTGGACGCCTTCCTGGGAGCCCTGATCCGGAAAGCGGATCTGTGCGGCCTGGAGGTACCTGCGGCCAGGGAATACTACAGGGCCCTGAGCGGGAAATCCTAAGGACAGGAACTGAAAAAGAAGGGAAACAGGCAACCAGACAGACCGGCCGGAGGAAGATGCTCCGGCCGGTCTGTCTTTCCCTGCGGGAATGGAAAAAGAAAAGGGAGCATTTTCTTACGCAGGTTATTCCCGCTTCATACAGTCTGAGCCCCCTTCCATGATATGTTTGAATGCCTTAGCCATGAAAAGGAATATCCCCGGGGGGAATGTCCGGATTTAAAATAAGAAGCAGGATAAAAGAATTGACCGGCGCAGAGGATCAGGGATATACATAGAAAATATCTATATTTAACATTATCAGATATGTATTTTACTCTATGATAAGACCAGGGTATCATGGAATCAGAAAGAAACAGAAACACAAAAAAAGCAGCAGCAGACAAAAACCCGGAGACATTCTGAAAGGAGAAAAACAAATGGTCAGACTTTATGACAGCGGCGTATACCTTGTAAACGGCACAGAGATCGTTCCCGAGGCTGAGGCAGCCAGAGTGGAACAGATGACTGGAAAGAGCGCTGCCCCTGCAGAGGCAAAAAAGGGCACCATCGCCTATTCCATCATGAAGGCCCACAACACAGCGGAGTCCATGGACAACCTTCGCATCCGTTTCGACGCCATGACTTCCCACGACATTACCTTCGTAGGTATCATCCAGACAGCCAGAGCTTCCGGCATGGAAGAGTTCCCTCTGCCCTATGTTCTGACCAACTGCCACAACTCCCTGTGCGCGGTAGGCGGCACCATCAATGAAGATGATCACATGTTCGGCCTTTCCGCCGCTAAAAAATACGGCGGAATCTATGTTCCTCCCCACATCGGCGTCATCCATCAGTACATGCGCGAGACCATGGCCGGCTGCGGAAAGATGATCCTGGGCTCCGACTCCCACACCCGTTACGGCGCTCTGGGCACCATGGCCATCGGCGAAGGCGGCGGAGAGCTGGGCAAGCAGCTGCTCAGGGATACCTATGACGTAGCTTATCCCGGCGTTGTAGCTGTCTACCTGGACGGAAAGCCTGCTCCTTACGTGGGACCTCAGGACATCGCCCTGGCCATCATCGGCGCTGTCTTCAAAAAGGGTTATGTCAAGAATAAGGTCATGGAATTCGTTGGCCCCGGCATCTCCGAGATGACCACCGATTACCGCAACGGCATCGACGTTATGACCACAGAGACCACCTGCCTGTCCTCCATCTGGAGAACCGACGAGGATACCCAGAAGTTCCTGGTAAGCCACGGCAGACCTCAGGATTACAGGAAGCTGGATCCCGCGGATGTAGCCTACTACGACGGCTGCGTCTACGTAGACCTTTCCACCGTAAAGCCCATGATCGCTCTGCCTTTCCATCCCTCCAACACCTATGAGATTGACGAGCTGAACGCCAACCTGGAAGATATCCTTCATACTGTGGAAGTGGAAGCCGCCCGTATCGCAGACGGAAGAGCGAACTTCACTCTTCTTGACAAGATCAGAGACGGAAAGCTCCAGGTCCAGCAGGGCATCATCGCAGGCTGCGCAGGCGGCAACTACACCAACGTGGTGGAAGCAGCCAACATGCTCCGCGGAAGAAGCTGCGGCGCCGGCGAATTCTCCCTTGACGTTTATCCTTCTTCCCAGCCCGTATTCATCGACCTGGCAAGAAAGGGCTACATCGCAGACCTGATGACGGCAGGCGCCATCGTCAAGACAGCCTTCTGCGGCCCCTGCTTCGGTGCCGGCGACACGCCCATGCACAACGGCCTGTCCATCCGCCACACCACCAGGAACTTCCCCAACAGAGAAGGTTCCAAGCCCGGCAACGGCCAGATGGCGGCAGCGGCCCTTATGGACGCCCGTTCCATCGCGGCTACCGCAGCAAACGGCGGCCTTCTTACCTCCGCGGCCGAGTACGACGTATGGGGCAATGTGCCTGAGCACGACTATGACGATACCGTTTACAGGGCCCGCGTCTACCAGGGATTCGGCAAGGCCCAGCCTGAGGTCTCCCTCTTTGACGGTCCCAACATCAAGCCCTGGCCCGAACTGGAACCCCTGGCCGACAACATCCTCTTAAAGGTCTGCTCCAAGATCCTGGATGAAGTCACCACCACTGACGAACTGATTCCTTCCGGTGAGACTTCCTCCTACAGATCCAACCCTCTGGGCCTGGCAGAGTTCACTCTGTCCAGAAGAGATCCCGAATATGTAGGCCGTTCCAAGGCTGTGGACCAGACTGAGAGAGTCCGCGTATCCGGCGGCAGCGCAGTGGAAAAGGATCCCGCCCTTGCGGATGTCTACAGGGTAATCAACACCATTCCCGGCTCCGAGGATGTCAATGTACAGGACATCGAGATCGGATCCATGGTATACGCCAACAAGCCCGGCGACGGTTCCGCCCGCGAGCAGGCAGCTTCCTGCCAGAGAGTGATCGGCGGTCTGGCCAACATTACCAAGGAGTATGCCACCAAGCGCTACCGCTCCAACGTCATGAACTGGGGCATGATCCCCTTCCATCTCAAGGGCGAGCCCGATGCCTTTGAAGTAGGCGACTACATCTATGTACCCGGCATCAGAAAGGCCCTGGACGGCGATCTGTCAGACATCAAGGCCTACGTGGTAAAGGATGGAAAGGCTGAGCAGATCGATCTCTACATCATGGATATGACAAAGAATGAGAGAGAGATCGTAAAGGCCGGGTGCCTGATCAACTTTAACCGGAACAAAAGGAAGAAATAAGATCCGGCAGGCAGAACGGAATTGTTAAAAAGAAGCTCCTCCTCACATATGAGCTGACTGTATAAACTTCCGTCTCAGGACGGGCAAAAGAGGACTGCATTCCGGGGCAGTCCTCTTTTTGTATACTTCCTGACGCATAATGCAGGCCGGCTATGCAAAAAAGGTTATGGCTCAGTCACAAATGTTATATTTACAAACAAATGAGACAGAACTATAATGAACAAGGAAAGCAGAATTTGGGCAGCAGGGCCGCGAAGCAGGCTGATCAGCTGACAGGATCAGAAGAGGAGCATACTATGAGAAAGTTCAGAACAGTATTCATGAGAGGCGGCACCAGCAAGGGCTGCATGTTTTTAAAAGAGGATCTTCCCGCTGACAGAGCTGAGTGGGATTCCATTTTTCTTCAGGTCATGGGAAGCCCCGATCCCAAGCAGATCGACGGCATGGGCGGCACCGTATCCTCCAACAACAAGATCGTCATCGTCTGGAAGAGCGACATGGAAGGCGTGGACGTAGAGTACCTGGTAGGCCAGGTCATCGTGGGCAAGGAGCAGATCGACTACAAGTCCAACTGCGGCAACATGACCGCCGCGGTCGGTCCCTTCGCCGTAGAGAGCGGCCTGGTGGACATCAAAGAGCCTGTTACCAATGTTCACCTTTTCAACCGCAATACCGACAAGTACATCGACGTGACTGTTCCCATCGACCATGAGACCGGCACCTTTGCCCAGGAGGGCGACTGCCATATCGCCGGCGTGGACGGCACGGCAGCCGAGCTTAAGGTCAATTTCCTGAACCCCGCAGGCTCCAAGACAGGAAAGCTCCTTCCTACGGGAAATACGCTGGATCTTCTGGACATTCCCGGCCACGGTCCCATCGAAGCCACCATCCTGGACGTATCCAATCCCATTGTCCTGGTCAGGGCGGAGGATATAGGCATGAAGGGCACGGAGCTTCCCGAAGAGATCAACGGAAATAAAGAGGTCTGCGACCTGCTGGAGAAGATCCGGGGCACGGCCTGCGTGAAGATGGGCTTTGCCTCTGATCTGAAGGATGCCACCGACAACCAGCCCGCAGTTCCCAAGGTGGGTTTCTTTACAAAGCCTGCCTCCTACAGGGATATCGAAGGCGGAGAAACAAAAGCAGAAGACATGGACGTATGCGCCCGCGTCATATCCGTATTCAAGTGCCATAAGGCCTGTCCTCTGACATCCGCCAGTTCCATTTCCGTAGCGGCTTTCCTGGAAGGCTCTCTTCTTCAGAAGGTCCTGGGCGCACCCGGCAGAGAGACCGTCAGGATCGGACATCCCAGCGGCGTCATGACCATGGTCCCCACCATCGTGAAAGAGGGAGAGGAAGTGAAGGTCCCCGGCGTAGCCGTACAGAGGACTGCCAGAAGGATCATGGAAGGCACCATCTACATCCGCAGATAATTAAGGGAAGACCGTGCCGATGAAAAAAGGCCGGCCGCCTGCGTGCTTCGTAAATGATCTTCATACAGAAAAAGTCAGGTGACCCTATTGTGACAAAACTGTCATAATAGGGTCACTTTAATTTCATTCCGGTCACTTATCCTTATAGTAACAGCTGACAGACAGCAGAAAAAAACACTTCAAGGAAAGAGGAGGAAGAAAAATGGTTGCAGCAGTAGGCTTTATCATGATCATCGTGATCGTGGCGCTTCTTCTTAAAGGAAAGATGTCGCCCATCGTCGTACTCGTAGTCGTTCCCGCCATCGCGGCCCTGATCCTGGGACACGGTCCCGTGGAGGTGGCCGGCATGATCAAGGAGGGCGTCACCACCACCACCAGCAACGGTATACTGTTTATCTTTTCGGTCATCTATTTCGGCGTCCTGTCCGATACGGGCCTCTTTGACATCATCGTGGACTGGCTGGTCAAAAAGGCAGGCAGCAATGTCATCGCCGTGACCGTGGCCACCGCCATCATCGCTACCATCGCCCACCTGGACGGCACCACAGCCACCACCGTCCTGATCACCATCCCCGCTCTTTATCCCGTTTATAAGAGAATGAAGATCGATCCAAAGATCCTGCTTTGCATCACCGGTGCCTGCATGGGCGTCATGAACCTGCTCCCCTGGGGCGGCCCCACAGCCAGAGCGGCCACCGTTCTGGGAATGGACGCCAACGATCTCTGGCACATCCTCATTCCCGTTCAGATCATGGGCCTTGTCCTGGACATCGTCCTGGCAGTCATCCTGGGCATGATGGCCGTTAAGGCCGGCGCAGGCAAGGGTGCAGGCGAAGAAGTGGAAGTCGACCAGAAGGCAGCCGCCGAAGCGGACGCCCTCAGAAAGCACGGTCCTCTGCTTGCATTCGACCTGATCCTTACCGTCGCAGTCATCGCCATCCTGTCCGCGGGCCTGGCTCCCAGCTACGTGGTATTCATGGCCGCCCTCTGCATCCTTCTGGCAGTCAACTATCCCGACCAGAAGCTTCAGGACAAGCTGATCAAGAAGCACGCCCCCGCAGCCCTGATCATTTCCGCCACCCTCTTTGCCGCAGGCGCCATGGTGGGCGTCTTTGACGGAACCGGCATGCTGACAGAAATGGCAAACGCCATCATGGGCATCATCCCCGCCGCCCTGGGCAAGTTCATCCACGTCATCTTCGGCATCCTGGCCCTGCCTCTGGGCCTCTGCGTAGGAACCGACGCTTACTTCTACGGCATCATGCCTCTGGTCATGCAGGTAGGCGAGACCTACGGCGTGGCTTCCCTGAGCACAGCAGTGGCCATGATCATCGGCAAGAACCTGGCTTTGATGGTCAGCCCTCTGGTTCCCGCTACCTTCCTGGCCATCGGTCTGACCGGTACAGAGCTCAAGGACCACATGAAGTTCAGCATCCCGCCCTACTTCCTGATCAGCGTGATCACTGTGATCCTCTGCGTCATCGTGGGAATCATCCCTGTATAAGAAATACAGGCAGCTGAAATAAGACAGACAACCTGATGATATTTGCAGGAAAACAAAATATCGGAAAGAAGCACTGACAAAATTGCGGCATGCCTACGGCAGGCCGCAGTTTTGTGATACTATAACAGAAGTTTTTAAAATGTAAAACGGAGGAAGCCCCATGTCTATGAATGAGATCCTGATCGTGGATGACGAAGCGCCCATACGCATGGCACTGAAAACAGCCTTCCGCAGGGAAAATATGGAAACTGCGGAAGCGTCGGACGGTGCCGAGGCCCTGCAGATGCTGCGGCGGGAAAGATTCCAGCTGGTCATTCTGGACGTCATGATGCCCGGAAAGGGCGGCTATGAGGTCCTGCAGGAAATGCGGCGTTCCGGCGACAACACCCCTGTCCTCATGCTTTCCGGCAAGGACGATGAAATGAATCAGATCCTGGGCCTGGGCTACGGGGCGGACAGCTATCTGACGAAGCCCTTCCATACCTCTGTCCTGATCCAGACGGCCAGGGCCCTGATCAGACGCAGCCAGGTCTATTCCAGGGACAGGGACACGGAGCTTATGGTGGGCCCCTTCCGTATGGACCTTCTGAAGATGGAATGCTATAAGAACGGAGAGCCTCTGACCTTTACGGGAAGGGAACTGAATCTTTTCCGTTTTCTTTTGGAAAATCCCGGCAGGGTCTTTTCCAAGGAGCAGCTCTACCGGCAGATCTGGAACGACGCGGTGGTGGACGACAATACCATCACTGTCTATATCAAACGGATCCGGGCCAAGATCGAGGAGGATCCCAGAAATCCGGTCTATCTGAAGACGGTCCGGGGGATCGGATACAGGATGGATGAAGGAGAGAAGGCATGACCAGTCAGTTTCGAAATGTCTGGAGCGGAAGAAAAATGAGGATCATCACCGTGATCGCGGCGGTGGTCCTTTCTGCTGTCATGATCCTGGCCAATGCCGGGGTCTACAGCCGATACAGAAAGAACCTGATCGAAACAGAAGAGGGCCAGCTTCTGACCATGGCAAGGACTATAGGAAGGAGCCTGGACCAGTATATTACCCAGGAGATGGAAAAGATCGACCTGATCCTGGATACGGCCATGGGGGACGGAGAAAACGTATCCCCTGAGGATCTTTCCAGGGCGGCTATACTTCTGATGAAGGAAGAAGAGGGGCTTTATCCTGCCTGTATCTGCAGGCAGGGGGAGGATATCCTCTTTACCCTGGGGACATGGCCTGATGAGGCGCCTGCCCTGGCAGGGGACCTTCCTTCCCGGGCTTCCATCCTGGACAAGTATCAGGCGGGAAGCGGCTGGTATGAGATGCTGATCGGGAGAAGCATGGACCTTTCAGGTGGGCCCTGCACCCTGGTCTTTGCCATGGACCTGAGCCTGGTCCATAAAAAGATCGTCCTGCCTGTCCGGATCGGAGAGGGAGGCTATTCTGTCGTAAAGGACTCCTCCCTGGCCATTATCATGCACCATGCCGTCAGCCAGATCGGCATGGACGCCCTCTATGACAGAAAAGAGGCCTATCCCGACTTGGATCTGCAGAGCCTGGAGTCCTGGCTGGATCTGCAGAGGAAGCAGGAGGAGGGCACCGGGATCCTGGATTCCTATGTCTGGGACGATCCGGACCTGACATCTGTCCGCAGGATCGTAGCCTATACCACCATTGACATGGACGGGGAAAAGTGGATCGTCAATTCCACTCTGCCCATTTCGGAGCTTTCGAGGCCTCTTCGCCGCATGCTTTTTATGATGTCGGCCCTGACCCTTGTATATCTTGCTGCCATCGTACTGATCCTGATCTGGGTCTCCTGGGCCATCCGGAGAGAAGAGTCCCAGAAGAAGGAGATCTCCTACCTGAAGGAGATCAACCGGGGCATGGAGGCCCTGGCCAGAAAGAACGATGAGATCCGGCATTACCAGAGAGTTCAGTCCATGGGCATGATGAGCAGCCATATCGCCCATGAGTTCAACAACTATCTGACCCCGGTCATGGTCTACGGAGAGCTTCTGGAGAGCGACCCTTCCGTCTCGGAGGACAACCGCCAGATCCTGTCGGAGATGCTCAGGTCCGTGAATCAGGCGGCCGCTCTTTCCAGAGAGCTTCTGGATTTCTCCCGTATGGATGCGGGAGGAAGGATGGTCCTGCTGGATCTGACCAGAGAGACGGAGGAGGCGGTATCCGTGGTCAGACAGCTGGTGCCTGCAAGGATCTCTTTCCATGCGGATATCTCTCCGGACTCTGTCTGGATCCGGGGCCGGGAAGGCATGATGCAGCACATCCTGATGAACCTGTGTAAAAATGCCTTTCATGCCATGGAGAAAAGCGGGAAGAAGGAACTGAAGATCACTTACAGAGTGGAGGAATCCGGGAGCGGAGAGGACAGGAAGGCCTTTCTGTCCGTTTCGGATACGGGATGCGGCATCCGGGAGGAGAGCCTCAGGGATATTTTCGAACCCTTTTATACCACCAAGGGATCCAGCCAGGGAACGGGCCTGGGCCTTTCGGTTGTCAGGACTATGGTGGAGAATGCCGGGGGCAGCATAGAGGTGAAGAGCAGGGAAGGAGAAGGCACTTCCTTCCTGATGAAGTTTGAGGGAAAAAAGAGACAGGAGGATATGTACCGGGCGAATAAGGGAGCTGGCCAGGTCCGCACTGTATGCGTCTGCAGGGACCAGAAAAATCTGGCCCCCTGGAAGGTATGGCTGGACAGCCTGGGGACCAGGATCGAATACCGGTCCCATGAAGCGGCCGTGATCTCCCGTCTGCAGGAGAAGAAACATTTCTGCGATATTCTGATCACAGAGAACGAGCTGGAGACCATGAGCGGGATCGACCTGGCCCAGATCGTGAAAAGAACGGACAGCGGCATTCAGGTCATTCTTCTGACCCGGGAAATGACGGACGGACAGAAATGGTGCATGGACAACGGGATCCTGGACCAGATCCGCCTGCCTGACTCTCAGGATCCTTCCAATCATGGATGACAACACGGAGTGCCGGGAATGCCGATTCCGGACGGCTCAGCGGACGATCCGGCCAGGGACCCCATCGCCTGAAAAAGAAAGAAGATGAGGACATTCAGGAGCGGGGGGATGGCGTCTGCCTTTCCTGTCCGTAGATCTGCGGCGCGGCTTCCATAAAGAGGCCGATCAGGGTCTTCAGGCCCGCGTGCAGGTAGAGGGATTTGCGGTGGACGAGGCAGATCTGGCGCATGTCCAGCCGGTCCGCCATGCGGGGGGCCATATGGAAGAAACGGATCCCCTCCGGGGCTCTGTCGGAGTGGGAGTAGATCTCGGGAGCAAGAACGATGCCCAGGCCCTTGGAGGAGAGATCCAGGGCCGTTTCGATGCTGCTGCAGACCAGCCTGGTCCGGGGCAGGAAACCCGCCGCCTCGTAGATCCGGCGGGAGAGGGCCGAAAGGTTCTGGGGCTCTGCCAGAGTAAAGAAAGGAAAAGAGGAGAAGGCCCGGATGGGCACGGCCCCGCCCGCCTGATCCTCAGGGTCCGTTGTGACCATGGAAGCTTCCGGAGAGATCTCCGGGAGCTTTTTTAAATAGACCTCGGGAACCGCCAGGACCAGGTGTTCCTGGGCCAGAAGGATGTTCTGGTAGTTCAGAGAGTCCGGATGGGGGACGTCTATGATCAGGTCCAGCTTTTCCTCCTCCAGCAAGGACCGGAGCTGGTAGGTGGGGCGCTCCTCCAGAAGGATCTCGGAAGCCGGAAAGATTTCATAGAAGCGGGGCAGGATGGCCGGCAGGAGGATGCGGCTGCGGTGGGGGCTGATGCCCAGACGGATCTGATGGCTCTTTTCCTCCTTGATATCCCCGAGTCTTGCTTCCAGAAGGTCCCGGGAATGGAGGGTGTTGAGAGCCCAGTCGTAGTAAAGGCGGCCTGCGTAGGTGAGGGAAAGGGCTCCCTTTCTTTTTTCGAAGATCTTTATGCCCAGCTCCTTTTCCAGGTTCTGGATGCTGAGGGTCAGGGAGGGCTGGGAAATGAAGAGCCTGGCGGCGGCCCTGGTGACGGACCCTTCCTGGGCGGTGGTCACGATATACTGCAGCTGGTTCCAGTTCACGGGGACTCCTTTCTGAATATCAAAGACAATGGGAGACGAGGGAAGAGACAGGAAAATTCAAAAATATAGTTTTAAACTATGAAAATATGACAAAATTATATATTATACAAATGCAGTATACAATGATAAGGTATAGAAAAATATGAATGCATATAATAACCTTTATTCTCTGACGGAATAAGTCATACAGGAGCCATGCATGGAGAAATTAAAAAAGGGACTTACCATCTTTGCCTTCTTTTTCAAGATCGGCTGCTTCACCTTCGGAGGAGGCTGGGCCATCCTGGCACAGATGGAACAGGAATTCGTAAACAAGAGGCAGGTCATCACCAAGGCGGAGCTTCTGGAAATGGTGGCCGTGGGCAAATCCTGCCCGGGCATTATGATCACCAACATCAGCCTTCTGTTCGGCTATCACGTGGCAGGGGTCTTCGGAGCCCTCTGCGCGGTCTTCGGCATCATCAGCCCGGCAGTCATCATCCTGACCATCGTGGCCCGGTTCTACAATGCCTTTAAGGACAGCTACTGGGTCCATGCGGCCCTGATCGGCATCCGGGCCGCTGTGGTGCCCATCATCGGCAGCGCGGCCCTTTCCCTGGGAAAGGATGCCCTGAGCACCCCTCCTGCCATCGCCATCTGCGCCGTGGCCTTCTGCCTGTCTCTCTTTATGGGGATCAGCAACATCATTCTGGTCCTTCTGGGCGTGGGCTGCGCCCTTGTCTGGTGGTTTGTCAGGGAGCAGAAGCAGAAGACTTCTCTGCCGGAAGAAAGGAAGGAGGCGTAAGGAATGATCTATCTGCAGCTTTTTATTTCCTTTATGAAGATCGGCTTTACCAGCTTCGGCGGCATGTCCATGGTTCCCCTGATTCTGGAGGAGATGTCCTCCCACGGCTGGATGACGGCCGAAGACCTGGCTAACCTGGTGGCCATCGCCGAGATGACGCCCGGTCCCCTGGGCATTAACTGCGCCACCTTTACCGGCATGCAGACAGCCGGCTTTCCGGGCAGCGTGGTGGCCGTCCTGGGAGTCCTCATGCCGGCCTTTACCCTGACCATGCTGATCGCAGTCTTCTTTGAGAAATTCAAGAACAGCTCCGTCATGCGGTCCATCATGTACTTTGTAAAGCCCATCTGCATCGCCATGATCCTGGGGGTCATCGTGACCCTGGGCTCCGAGACCTACTTTGCGGGCAGGTCCCTGCAGATCTGGTCCGCGGGGATCGCGGCCCTGATGCTCTTTCTCCTGATCAGAAAGAAGTGGTCCGTGCCGGCCGTCATTATCAGCTCGGCCGTTCTGGGCATGTTTTTCTATGGTTTTCTTCCCCTGCTGTCCTGATTCTTCCCGGGCTTTGAAAGGAGTCTTTGGGCATCCGGCTTTATGCCGGATGTCCTTTTTTTGAGGAAATGCAGGGGAGAGGGATACACAGGGAGTCCCGGGAGACCTGAGCACCCCGCACCGTGGACATTTGCGCCAAAGCCAAGTATAATTACCCGAAGATACGGGGCCCCGCGCCAAACGGGACTTTACACGGATATTTGTGCTGAATGAAAGCTATGAAAACAAAAGAATCCGCTCTGCACTGGCTCTGGACAGTGCCGGGCAGGAAAAAACTGTATATTCTCTTCCTGACCCTGATTCAGGCCCTGTACGGAGCCTCCGGGGTGGTCTATGCCCTGCTTCTCAGGGAGATCGTGGACGCTGCCGCGGGACATGCCGCCGGGGAGTTCCGGAAGTTTCTTGTTCTGCTGATCGGCCTGGCCGCCCTGCAGCTGGGAATGAGGGCTCTCATACGGTGGCTGACGGAGCTTTCCAGGTCCTCCCTGGAAAACACCTTCAAGGAACGGCTGACGGCGACGCTCCTCAACAGGGACTATCTGAGAGTCAGTGCCGTTCATTCCGGGGAATGGATGAGCCGCCTGACCGCCGATACAAGGCTGGTGGCGGAAGACTACACGGACATACTGCCGGGCGTATCCGGCATGGTGGTCAAGCTCTTCAGCGCTCTGATCATGATCCTGGTGCTGGAGATACGCTTTGCGGCCATCCTGATCCCCGGCGGGGCCGCCATGGTGGTCCTTACCTTTCTCTTCCGAAAAAGGCTCAGGATCCTTCACAAAAGGATCCGGGAATCGGACGGGAATCTGCGGGTCTTTCTGCAGGAGCACATCGGCAGCCTCCTCATCATCCGGTCCTTCGCGGCTGAGGATCAGACCCGCAGGGAGGCCCTTCGGAAGATGGGAGACCATCAGGCGGCCAGGATGCGGCGGAATCACTTTTCCAATTTTGCCAATATCGGTTTCGGCATGGCCATGAACGGCATGTACCTGCTGGGCGTTGCCTGGTGCGGCTGGGGGATCCTGACGGGCACGATCACCTTCGGCACGCTGACGGCCATCACCCAGCTGATCGGCCAGATCCAGGCCCCCTTTGCGGGCATCACCGGATATCTTCCCAGGTACTATGCTATGCTGGCCTCCGCGGAGCGGCTGATGGAGGCGGAAAGGTTCCCCGCAGACGGGGAAGATGCCCTTTCTCTGGAAGAGGTGACAGGCTTCTATGAAAGAGAACTGTCAGCCATCGGACTGGAGGACGTTACCTTTGCCTACTATCCCTCCGGCGGGAGCGCGGCAGAAGAAGACATTGAAAAGCTTCCTCCGGTGCTGGAGTCCCTGTCCCTGGAGATCCCAAAGGGCAGGATCACTGCCTTTACCGGCCACAGCGGCTGCGGCAAGTCCACGGCCCTGAAGCTTCTGATGTGCGTATACCGGCCGGACAGGGGACGGCGCTGTTATACTGGGCCGGACGGCCGCCGTTTTGACCTGACCTCTTCCTTCCGAAGGCTCTTCGCCTATGTTCCCCAGGGGAACGTCCTGATGAACGGGACCATCCGGGAGGTGGTCTCCTTCGCGGACCCGGAGGCTGCCTTTGACGAGGAAAGACTGAGGGAGGCCCTGCAGATCTCCTGCGCGGACGAGTTTGTTTCGGAACTGGAAGATGGGCCCGACACTCTTCTGGGAGAGAGGGGCACAGGCCTTTCCGAGGGACAGATGCAGCGCCTGTCCATTGCAAGGGCCATCTTTTCCGGAAGCCCGGTCCTCCTTCTGGACGAAGCCACCAGCGCCCTGGACGCCGGGACGGAAAGGCGCCTTCTGGAAAACCTCCGGTCCATGACGGACAGGACCGTCGTCATCGTGACCCACCGCCCGGCCGCCCTGACCATCTGCGACAGAGTGCTGGAATTTACGGAGACAGGGGCCGCCTTCAAGGGAAAAGAAGACGGAAACGAATAAGGAGTGCGGGGAAGAGATAAGCTTTCCCGCGCTTTTTTCTGCAGGGAGATCCTGCCAGGGAGGGGCCGGTGCTTTATAGAAAAACTGTATGCGTCCCTTGATAAATTTTCATTATACAAGAGGGCAGGGGCGGTGTTATGGTTAAAGGAGACGGATCCGGAAGAGAAAAGGTGCCGGGTCCGGCGGAGGTATGAATTTTGAGCAGGACCAGAAATATGACCCGGGGACCCATTCTCGCCCAGGTCATCGCGTTTTCCCTTCCCCTTATGCTGGGAAACGCCTTTCAGATGCTGTATAACACGGTGGACTCCATCGTGGTGGGAAACTTCGTGGGCAAGGAAGCCCTGGCGGCAGTGGGATCCACCACCATGATCACCAACATGTTCGTCTTCTTTTTCAACGGCTTTTCCGTAGGGGCGGGCGTTCTGATCTCCCAGCATTTCGGAGCCGCGGAAGAAGACAGACTTCACGACGCCATAGAGACCACCATGGCCCTGACCTTTGCCCTTTCGGCTATTTTTACCATCGTGGGCGTTCTGGGCGTAAAGCCCATGCTGGCCTTTATGGCCACACCGGAAGATGTCTTCCCGGAGGCCACGGTCTATCTGACCATCTATCTGGCTGGCATTTCCGGCCTTCTTGTCTACAACATGGGCAGCGGCATCCTCCGGGCCGTGGGCGATACGGTCAGGCCCCTGCTCTTTCTGATCCTGACCAGTGTCCTCAATATCATTCTGGACCTTCTTTTCGTAGTGAGCTTCCATATGGGCGTGGAGGGGGTGGCTCTTGCCACCGTCATTTCCCAGATGATCTCTGCCGTCCTGATCCTTTTCCTTCTGACATGCACCGGCGAGATCTACCGTCTGAGCTGGAGGGACCTAAGGATCGATCCCCAGATCACGGTCAGGATCTTTTCCATAGGCATGCCGGCCGGCATCCAGTCGGTCATAACCTCCTTTTCCAACATCTTCGTCCAGTCCTATGTCAACCATTTCGGATCCAGCGTCATGGCGGGATGGTCCTGCTACAACAAGCTGGACCAGTTCATCATGCTGCCCATCCAGTCCATGGCCATGGCGGCCACCACCTTTGTCAGTCAGAACATAGGGGCAGGAGACCAGGAAAGGGCGGACCGGGGGACCAGCACCACGCTGGTTCTGTCCGTCAGCGTGACGGCATCCATAGCGGCCCTTCTGTATACGTTCGCCGCTCCCGCCACCGGTCTCTTTACGAAGGATGCCTCGGTCATCGAAGCCGGCGTCCTCTTCCTGCGGACCAACGTCTTTTTCCTCATGTGCAATACCATTAACCATGTGCTGGCCGGGGCGCTCCGCGGAAGGGGAGATGCCAGAGGCCCCATGATCATCATGCTGACCAATTTCGTGCTGGTGCGGCAGGCCTATCTTTTCCTGGTGACCCGCTTTGTGGCCAACATTCCCATCCTGGTGGGACTGGGCTATCCCGTGGGCTGGTCGGCCTGCTGTATTACGGAAGTGACCTACTGGCTGATCCGCCGGAGAAGCTGGAACAGAAAAAATACGGAGGCGGCCTTATGAACCGGACAAACAGGAAACACTTTCCCCTGCCGGGACAGAGAATCCTGCGGTCGGTCCTGGCGGTACTTTTCTGCATCATCATTTACTTTTTAAGAGGCCGGAGGGGGGCACCCTTCTATTCCATCATAGCTTCTCTCCAGTGCATCCAGCCCTATACGGAAAACATGCTGAAAGTGGGCAGGAAGCGCATCACCGGGACCCTGGTGGGGGCCTTCTGGGGAGGCCTGGTCCTGATCGGATCCCTCTATATTTCGGGAGACAGGGCCACCTTCCAGGACACGCCTGCCTACTACATGACCCTGGTCCTCTTTGCCGGTGTCGTCCTGTATTCCACGGTCCTTTTAAAGATCACGGAATCCTCCTACTTTTCGACGGTGGTCTTTTTAAGCATCATCATGAACCACATCGGGGACGCCGATCCCTATCTCTTCGTGTTCAACAGGACCATGGACACATTCATCGGCGTGGGCGTGGCCATCGCGGCCAACTGCCTGCACCTGCCCAGGACCAGGGACCGGGAGACCCTTTTTGTCTCCGGCGTGGACCACGTGCTTTTCAGGGAGGACAGGAATCTGTCTCCCTATACCAGGATCCAGCTCAACCGTTTTATTAAAGACGGGATGCGCTTTTCCGTTTCCACAAAGCAGACCCCTGCCACGGTGCGGGAGCTGACAAAGGGCATAGGGCTGAAGATCCCCATCATCGCCATGGACGGAGCCTGTCTCTATGACATGGGGGAGATGGCCTATGTGAAGACGGTCAAGATGGAAGAAGAGACGGCAGAGCAGGTGGCGGCCTTCCTGACAGGCAGAGGCTTTCCCTTCAACGTCAACCGGGTGGAGGAAAACCTTCTGGTCATTTATACCAGGGGCCTGAAGATCTCCGGCCTTCCGCCGGAGAAGGGGTCTTCTCAGGATGCCCTTTACCATCTCTACCTGAAAAAGAAAGGATCCCCCTACCGCAACTATGTGTCCGCGGAGGAGGATGTGAATGACAACGTTCTTTATTACCTGGTCATTGACAGGGCCGAAAAGGTGGAGGCTCTGGCGAGTGACCTTACGGAGCAGAGCTTCGCTCCCCGGATCCGGACCGTCACGGATACCTTTGACTGCCGGGAAGGAGAAAAGATTCTCCGGATCTACTCCAGGGAGGCAAACCGCAAAGTGATGCTGGAGGAGCTGCGCCGCCTGACAGGCGCTCCAAGGACTGTCTATTTCAGCGGCAAAAAGGGAGAGTACGACGTACTGATCCCGGATGCGGGCGGAGGAAACCTGGTCAGAGAACTGAAGAAACGGTATGAACCTGTCAGCCTGAAGGGCTGGAGGAACATATTTCACTTTTAAAAAACGCGCCGTCTGGAAGGATTTCCCTTCCGGGCGGCGCTTGATTTTTGGTCTTATGTTTTTATGCCGGGCCCTGGGAAGATGCGGCCTTGTCCCGGGGAGCGGCACAGGCTTCCGCTTTTTCGATCCTGGCGCCCAGGGAGGCGAGCTTTTCGGGGAAATCCTCGTAGCCTCTCTCGATATGGCCGATGCCTCTGATCTCGGAGGGCCCCTCGGCGGCCAGGGCCGCGATGACCAGGGCCGCTCCGGCCCGGATATCCGGCACCGTCAGGCGGGACCCGGTATAGCCTTCCACGCCTTCGATGACGGCGGTCCTGCCGCAGATACGGACACAGGCCCCCATGCGGACAAGCTCTCCGGCATAGCCAAAGCGCCTGTCGAAGACGGTCTCCGTCACGTGGGAGACGCCCCGGGACAGGCCAAGAAGGACGGTCATCATGGGCTGCATGTCCGTGGGAAAGCCGGGAAAGGGAAGGGTGGTCACGCTGGTCTTTAAGGGCCTGGAGGCAGCATAGACCCGGACGGAGTCCTTTTCGAAGGTTATGGAGCAGCCGGTCTCCCTGAGCTTTGCGGCAATGGATTCCAGGTGCCTGGGAATGACCCCGTGAAGGGTAATGTCTCCCCTGGTGGCGGCGCCTGCGATCATAAAGGTGCCTGCCTCGATCTGGTCGGGAATGACGCTGTAGGATGTGCCGTGGAGGGAGGGTACGCCGGTGATCCGGATGCTGTCGGTGCCGGCGCCCCGGATATCCGCCCCCATCTGATTGAGGAAGTTCGCAAGGTCCACCACATGGGGCTCTCTGGCGGGATTGCCGATGGTGGTGACGCCCCCGGCCATAACGGCGGCCATGATGATGTTCATGGTGGCGCCTACGGAAGCCGTATCCAGAAAGATGGAGGCTCCCCTGAGGGCGTCTGCCCGGACCAGGGCAAATCCGTCTTCGTCATAGGATATTTCAGCGCCCAGGGCCCTGAAGCCCTTTTCATGCAGGTTCATTTTCCGGCTTCCGATATCGTCCCCGCCGGGAAGGGCCGCGGCGGCTCTGCCGAATCTCCCCAGCAGGGCCCCCAGAAGATAATAGGAGGAGCGGATGGTGCGAAGGCCCTCCGTATCCGCCTTCCTGTCAGGATCCACCGCCTCCGCGCAGATGCGGAAGGTGTGGCGGTCAAGCCGCTCTACGGAGGCGCCCATGCTGCGGAGGGCCTCCAGCATGATCCGGATATCCGTGATGTCCGGGACGTTCGTAAGGATAACGGGTTCATCTGTCATGAGAGTGGATGCGATAATGGGAAGGGCCGCGTTCTTGGAGCCCGAAACCATAACGTCACCGATCAGGGCGTATCCGCCCTCTACTTTATAATACTCTGTCATATTTCCCCTTTCGAATATACGGGAAGCGTCCGGGCGCCATTAGAGAAAGAAGCCGGGACGGAATCATCTTTTTTTCTTTCGGAAAGACCGGCGGGGCCTTCTCCGGATACTCATACTCACCCTTATCATACCCTGTTTATTAAGATTTTATCAGAAGCAGAATCTGTTTATTTTAAGGGGGGAAAGGGGAAAGGCGCCGGGTCCCCCTTTCCCTCCTTTTTCTTCTCATATATGCCCCGAAGATTTATCGAAACGGCGCGTAAAACCCCGGCCGACCAAAGTCGTCCGCGGGATATAAG
>CAMOGQ010000025.1 GCA_946614165.1 uncultured Lachnospiraceae bacterium | reverse complement strand
TCACGTCGCCGCCCAGCTGGCCGCGGCAGAGCTGATGCAGGACCAGTCTCTTCTCGCCTGTGTTGATGACTTCGCCGTTGTAGAGGGCTGCATACTTGTCGGTCAGTTCCATTTCATCGGCAAGGCCCTGCAGGGCTTCCAGGAGAGTATCGTCCACCTGCTTTGCGGCAAAGTCATAGCAGAGTCCGTTGGACATGGGAACACAGTACTCGGCTACGCGCTTTGCACCGTTCTCGCCTGCCATAGCGACCTTGACATCGACGGGGTTCTTTGCGATCTCCGCAAGTTTCCCGTAGGACGCTGTCTTGTCAAAATTAATCCATTGCATGTTAAAATCCTCCTTTTTATTGTAAATGTTGCCAATTTACCTATTTATCCGTTTACAACAGTATACAGAATACACAGTTTTTTTTCAACAATAAGGACCCTTCCCGGCCTTCTTATGCACAAAATAATATTAAAAAAATGTAAGGCCCGGGAGATGCCCCCTGCCGCATCTTCTAGATCTTTCCCTCTGCGACGGCTTCCATGGCCTCCTCCAGGTCCCGGCAGATATGAGCTCCGCCTTCAATGATCTCCCTGGTGGGTTCCATGGTATCGGGCACCATCACTGTGGTGCAGCCGGCCCTCAGGCCTGCCAGAACGCCGTTGATGCCGTCCTCGAAGACGTAGCAGTCCTCAGGGGCAAGGCCCAGGCCCTCCGCTGCCCTGATAAATACATCCGGCGCCGGCTTGCTGGGGATCCCCTCTCCCAGTGTGGACAGGACCAGATCGAAATAGGAATCCACCCCTGTCTTTTTCAGGTTCCTTTCCACCACGGCCCTGCTGCTGGCGCTGGCAACGGCCATCCGGAAGCCCTTTTCCTTCAGAAAGGAAAGGATCTTATAAAGGCCCTTCTTGACGGGCAGATCCCTTGCGGAGATCTCCTCCACCCTGGCATAGCAGTCGGCGATATAGGCCTCGGCGTCTATATCCGGATAAAAGCTTTTTACCACCTCCCGCATCTTAGCGCCGGCGGTTCCCGCCACGGCTGCCGTAAAGGGGATACTTGGCTCCCGGTGATACTTTTCTTCGGCCAGTACCAGCCAGGACTCCCTGAAAATACGCTCTGTGTCAAACATCAGACCGTCCATGTCAAAAATCGCTCCCTGCATCATCCTCCTTCTCCTTTTCTTTATAAAACAAATATGACCTTTACCGTCATATTAAAAAAGATGACGGTAAAGGTCAATGCACTCAATTTCCGCGCAGGGGAAATTCCGTATACAAAGACGGCTCAGATATTTTCGTCCGTGGCAGCGGTGTCTCCCTTCCCGGGGGCGGGGACCATGATCTTCAGTCTTTTTTCAAGGACCCTGATATCCACCCGGGTGTGGTCTCCCGCGTACTCGCCGTCCCTGGTCCAGCTTATGGGCTCGCTGCATTCGATCCTCAGGCTCTTTGTGCGGAAGTGACAGATCATGTCGGAGTTTTCAAAATCCTGGCCTGCCAGAGCCGTCACCAGATCGTTGAGCTCCATGGGATTTGCAGGAAGCCTGATCAGGGTGACCTCAAAGAGACCGTCCGACAGATCCACGTGGGTCCCCGTCAGGTTGGGGAAGCCTCCCACGGACCTGGTGTTGGTGACCATGCCGAAGGCGAAATCATCCAGGAGATCCGTTCTGTCTCCGGCGACACGGACCCGCCAGGTCCTGAGCTTTCCCAGGGTCCTGGCCCCCTGGAGCACGTAGGCCGCGTGGCCGAAGACGTTCTTGAGCTCCTGGGGCGTCTCGTAGGAAGTGTCCGTAAAGAGGCCGAAGGCGGCGATATAGGTAAAATAGGCATTCCCGTTAAAGCAGCCTATGTCGCAGTCCATGGCCCTGCCGCCCGTGATAACGGCCGCCGCTTCCTCCATGACAGTAGGGATCTGCAGAGTGGAAGCAAAGTCGTTGGTGGTCCCCGACGGGATATAGCCTGCCGGGACGCCGGAGAGCCTTTCATTCTCCATCATGCCGCAGACCACTTCGTCCAGGGTCCCGTCTCCGCCGGCGCACAGGATCATGCGGTAGTCTCCGGCAAGGCCCGTGACCAGGTCCCTGGCATCGCCCGGCCCGGCGGTGGGATAGCATTCCACCCTGAGGCCTGCCCCTGTCAGGATCTGCAGGATCCCCACCAGATGGTCTCCGATCATGGATCTGCCGGCTTTGGGATTAAAGATCAGCAGGACTCTGTCCGTATTCATATCTCCTCAAAACTCCTTCCCCACTTCTTTTCAATTTCACCCAGGGTATTCTCCATCCTGACGAACAGGGCGGACAGGTAGCGCATGCAGGGCTCTGTGGCAATGGCAAAGAGGACGAAGAGCATGACGCACTCCCTGGACATATATGAAAGATTGAACAGATCGTTGAAAAAATAGGCTGTCAGCAGAAGGCCCGTGGCACAGCCTGTCACCACGGCCGTATGATAGCGGTTCATGGGAGCGCTGATCCGGATCAGGATCATAAAACCCACGATGGCCAGCAGCATGGTGGATGCCACGGAAAGGTCCACCTCCGCCACCTTAAAGGTATTGCCGAATACCACCAGGGCGGCGATGGCCAGGAAATCCGTCAGGGCCGCGGGCATGGCCCGCAGGAGGACCCTGGTCAGGAAATGTCCGCTGATCAGCTTCCGGTTGGGCTCCATGGCCAGGAAGAAGGCCGGGATCCCGATGTTGAAGGCACTGATCAGGGAGATCTGGGAGGGCTGCAGGGGATAGGGGACCACGCTGATGATGGAAAAGATCGACAGCATCAGGGAAAAGAGGTTCTTGACCAGGAAAAGGGTGGCCGAACGCTCTATGTTGTTGATATTCTGCCGTCCCGCCGCCACGATATCCGGCATATGGGAGAAGTCGGAATCCAGAAGGACCACCTGAGCCGCCTGGACCGCCGCGTCCGATCCCGCCGCCATGGCGATGGAGCAGTCCGCGCTCTTCATGGCCAGGATGTCATTGACACCGTCTCCCGTCATGGCCACGGTATGGCCGTCCTGTCTGAGAGCCTTCACGATCATCTGCTTCTGTTCCGGCTTGACCCGTCCGAAGACCGTATACTTTCTGACCGCCGCCTGGATATCCTCCTTTGTCCGGAGCCAGGTGGCGTCTACGTACTGGTCCGCATGCAGGATCCCGGCCTGCCTGGCCACCTCGGATACCGTCAGAGGATTGTCTCCCGATATGACCTTGACCGTGACCCCCTGTTCCACGAAGTAGGAAAAGGTCTGGGCCGCGTTCTCCCGGATGGGATTCTGCAGGAGGATGAAAAAGATGGGCTTTACCCTGGCCCCGTCCAGGCCGTTTTCCGGCACGGGATAGGATTTCCTTTCCTGAGGCTCCTCTCCTTCTTCGTAATCCTCTCCCAGGTACCTGGCAAAGACCAGGACCCTGAGGCCCTTCTGGGCATAGCCGTTGACCCTCTCCTGATAGGAATCGTAATCCGAGGCAAGGACATACTCCGGCGCTCCCAGCACATAGGTCCCGTCATTGAACTGGACCGCGCTGTACTTGGTCCTGGAGGAAAAGGGCATGGTGGACAGGGTCAGGCGGTTTCCGTACCTGGTAAAGTACTGCCGCATGGCCCGCATGGTAATGTTGTCGTCCTGCAGGGAATTCAGGTAGGTCCCCACCAGGGTCCTGTACATGTTCAGCTTTTCGGAGGACATCTCGCATGCAGGCACCGCGTCCGCCACCAGCATGTCGTTGTCCGTCACCGTGCCCGTCTTGTCCACGCACAGGACGTCGACCCGGGCCAGGGTCTCGATGCTTTTCATGTCATGGAGCATGACCTTGCGCCTTGCCAGCCTTACGGAGGCGGTGGCCAGGGTCACGGAGACCAGGAGATAGAGGCCTTCCGGGATCATGCCGATCACGGCGGCCACCATGGAGGTCACGCTTTCCGAAAAGGAAAGATGCTTCATGAGGAAGCCCTGAAGGAAAAGGGTAATGCCGATGGGAATAATGAGGATGCCGGCCGCAATGACGATGCGGTTGATGGACCGGACCATCTCCGACTGCTCGCCCTTTTTCATCTTTCTGGCCTTTTCCATCAGCCTGGAAATATAGGAATCCCTGCCCACATGGGTCAGTCTGGCATAGCATCTGCCCGACACGATAAAGCTGCCGGACATAAGGGTATCTCCCTTGGTATGGTTGATCTCGTCCGCCTCGCCGGTCAGGAGGGATTCGTTGACCGATACCTCTCCCATGATGATCTCCGCATCGGCGCAGACCTGATTGCCGGCGCCGAGGACCACCACGTCGTTGAGGACCAGCTCGCCGATGGGGATCTGCACGCTTTTGCCGTCCCGGATGACCTCGGCCTCGGGCTGGCTGAGCACGGAAAGTTTGTCCAGGACCTTCTTGGCGGAAAGCTCCTGGAAGATACCGATCAGCATGTTGGCGATGATGACGGGAAGAAATGTAAGTGAATTGAAGGCCCCTGCAGCGATCAGGAGGATCGAAAGGATTAGAAAGATCAGGTTGAAGTAGGTAAATACGTTTTCCTTTATGATCTCGCCGGTCGTTCTGGCAGTGCGGTCGACCTGTTCGTTGGACTGGCCCCGGGCCTTGAGTTCCAGAGCCTGCTGTGTTGTGAGTCCTGCCATGATATGCCTCGTTTCCCTTTAAAGATTTTATTCCAGTCTTTTATTATACCCTCCGGCCCCGGAAAAGCACCACCTTCTTTTGTTAAGTAGGAAAAGGGATGAAAGGATGAAAGGGACAGGAACAAAGAACGAAAAAAAGCCGCCGCATGTCTTCCGTGCGGCGGCCTCTCCCCTTCCGGGGACCTGTCAGGCTTTTTTATTTCAGATCAGCTTTTCGATCTCCTTTTCCACGACCTTCTTCATATCGGCGGTGGGCTCGAAGCGGGCGACTACATTGCCCTGCCTGTCTGCCAGAAACTTGGTGAAGTTCCACTTGATCTCGGGATTGTTCTTATAATCCTTATCGATCCTGGAGAGCATGGCGGACATGGCCAGGCCGGCGGGGCTCATGCCGAAGCCCTTGAAGCCCTGCTGGCTCTTGAGATATTTAAAGAGCGGGATGGCCGTTTCGCCGTTGACGTCGGACTTTTTGAACTGTGGGAACTGTGTTTTATACTTCAGTGTGCAGAATTCATGGATCTCCTCGTCCGTTCCGGGCGTCTGGCCGGCGAACTGGTTGCAGGGAACGTCAATGATCTCCAGGCCCCGGTCGTGATACTTTTCATACATCTCCTCCAGGTCCTTGTACTGAGGGGTAAAGCCGCAGCCTGTGGCTGTATTGACGATCAGCAGTACCTTTCCCTGGTAGTCCTTCATGGAGACCTCATTGCCTTTGCGGTCCAGTAAGGAATAATCATAAATGACCATAATAAAAACCTCCCTTTCTTTCTGAAGTCTGCCGGCTTTTCCTGCGGCAGGATGCATCGCTTTCTGTTGTTTCAAATTATATTGTACGCAATCTAATATGTCAACAGGCTTTTTGAAGTTTTCTGATCCGGACTTTTTTCCGCTTCGGGGCCGTCCTCTCCCGTCCCCCTCCCCTGCCGGATGGGCCGGACCGTAAAAACAGGCGCGGAGATCCGCGCCTGCTTCCAACAGGGAGAGCCCTCCTTTTCAGGCGGTCTGCTCTTCCCGGTTTCCTGTATAGAGCTGATAGTATTTCCCGTGCTTTTCGATCAGTTCGTCGTGGGTGCCCTGCTCGATGATGCGGCCCTGCTCCAGGACCACGATCAGATCTGCGTTCCGTACGGTGGAAAGCCTGTGGGCAATGACGAAGGTGGTCCTGCCTGCCATCAGGGAGTCCATGCCGTCCTGAACGATCTTCTCCGTTCTGGTATCGATGGAGCTGGTTGCCTCGTCCAGGATCAGAACGGGAGGATTGGCGATGGCCGCCCTGGCAATGGCCAGGAGCTGTCTCTGGCCCTGGGACAGATTGGCACCGTCTCCGGTCAGCTTCGTTTCATAGCCCTGGGGAAGGTGGCGGATAAAGCCGTCCGCGTTGGCCAGCCTGGCAGCCGCGTAGACCTCCTCGTCGGTAGCCTCCAGCTTGCCGTAGCGGATGTTCTCCATGACCGTTCCGGTAAAGAGGTGGGTGTCCTGCAGGACCATGCCCAGGGACTGGCGCAGGTCCTTTCTGACGATCTTGTTCACGTTGATGCCGTCGATCCGGATCTTGCCGTCCTGGATATCGTAGAAGCGGTTGATCAGGTTGGTGATGGTGGTCTTGCCGGCGCCGGTGGAGCCTACAAAGGCCACCTTCATGCCGGGCTCCGCGTGGAGCCAGATGTCGTGAAGGACCATCTTCTCGTCGGTGTAGCCGAAGTCTACGCCGTTTAATGTCACGTCGCCCTCCAGGAGACGGTAGTCCGTGGTATCTGTGGCCTTATGATAATGCTTCCAGGCCCACCATCCGGTGAAGTCGTCGGCCTCCTCGATGTGGCCTTCGCCTTCGTCCTCCACGAACCTGGCGTTGACCAGGGTGACATAGCCGTCGTCCACCTCGGGCTTCTCGTCCAGCAGGCGGAAAATACGCTCGCCGCCGGCCAGGGCCATGATGATGGAATTGAACTGCATGGAAACCTGGTTGATGGGCATGCCGATGTTCTTGTTGAAGGTCAGGAAGCTGGCCAGGGCGCCGATGGTAAAGCCCGCGAAGGTATTGAGGGCCATGGCGCCGCCCACGATGGCGCAGATGACGTAGTTCAGGTTGGACAGCTGGGCGTTGATGGGGCCTATGACAGCGGAGAAGGCATTGGCCTTGAAGGCGCTCTCGTAAAGGGCATTGTTGAGCTCCCTGAACTCCTCGATGTTGGCTTTCTCATGGTTGAAGACCTTGACGACCTTCTGGCCCGTCATCATTTCCTCAATAAAGCCGTTGACCGCGCCCAGGTTCTTCTGCTGGGCGATGAAGTTCTTTCCCGAAAGGCCCGTGACCTTCATGGTGCAGAAAAGCATGACCGCGATCATGATCACGGTGACCAGGGTCAGAGGAACGCTCAGCACCAGCATCATGGCGAAGATACTGACGATGGTAATGACCGAGTTGAAGAGCTGGGGAATGCTCTGGGAGATCATCTGCCGCAGGGTATCGATATCATTGGTATAGATGGACATGATATCGCCGTGGGGATGGGTATCGAAATACTTGATGGGCAGATCTTCCATGTGGTCGAACAGCTCGATCCTCAGGTGGGACAGAGTGCCCTGGCCCACATAGATCATGAGCTTCTGCTGGGTAAAGGAAGCAATGATGCCGATGGCGTAAAAGACGGCCACAGAGCCGATGGCTCCCGCCAGGGGGCCGAAGTCGGGATTGGCCTGTCCCATCATGGGCATGATGTAGGCGTCGATCAGAGTCCTTGTGAACATGGTTCCCCGGACGTTTGCCAGGACCGCTGCCACGATGCAGACCAGGACCCCGATGAAGTGGAACTTGTAGTATTTAAAGACGTAGGACATGATCCTCCTGAAGAGGAGGCCGGGATTCTGGACCTTGGGCCTGGGCTGGCCCCGTCTTCCGCCGGTGGTCCTGGCTGACTTATATCTTCTTTCTGTCTTTTTTCTTTCTTCTGCCATTTCCGTTTCCTCCTTTCCTTACTGATCGAAGTCGCCGTTGCCGCCTGTCTGGGATTCGTAGACCTCCCTGTAGATGGCATTGGTCTTTAAGAGATTTTCGGGTGTGTCAAAGGCGTCCACCCGGCCGTTTTCCATGACCAGGATCCTGTCGCAGTGCTCCACGGAGGAGACTCTCTGGGCGATGACCAGCTTGGTGGTATCGGGGATCATGGTATCGAAGGCGTGATGGATCTTCGCGTCGGTGGCGGTGTCGCAGGCGGAGGTGGAATCGTCCAGGATCAGGACCCTGGGCTTTTTCAGCAGGGCCCTGGCAATACAGAGTCTCTGCTTCTGGCCGCCGGATACGTTGGCGCCGCCCTGTTCGATATAGGTATCATAGCCGTCGGGCATGCGGTCGATGAATTCGTCGGCGCAGGCCATGCGGCAGGCCTCCCTGCACTCTTCGTCCGTGGCGTCCGGATTGCCCCAGCGCAGGTTGTCATAGATGGTGCCCGAGAAAAGGACGTTCTTCTGCAGGACCACGGACACCTGGTCCCGGAGGACTTCCATGTCATAGTCCTTTACGTTTACGCCGCCCACCTTCAGAGTGCCTCTGGATACGTCGTAGAGACGGCTGATCAGGTTGACCAGAGAGGACTTGGCGGAACCGGTGCCGCCGATGATGCCGATGGATTCGCCGGATCTGATATGAATGTCGATGTCCTTCAGGACCATTTCCGTGGCATCCGCCCTGTAACTGAAATCCACGTCCTCAAAATCGATGCTGCCGTCCTTCACTTCCATGACGGGGTTTTCCGGATTCTTCAGGGAAGGCTCCTCGTTCAGGACCTCGGCGATACGCCTTGCGGAGGCCGCGCTCATGGTCATCATGACGAAAATCATGGAAAGCATCATCAGGCTCATGAGGATGTTCATGCAGTAGGTCAGCAGGGTCATCAGCTCGCCGGTGGTCAGATCGCCCGCCACGATCATGTGGGCGCCGATCCAGGAGATCAGCATGATGCAGGTATAGACCGTAGCCATCATGACAGGGCTGGTAAAGACGATGTTGCCCTCTGCCTTTACGAACATGTCGTAGATATTTTTTGCGGCCTGGGTAAACTTTGTCTTTTCATACTCTTCACGGACGAAAGCCTTGACCACGCGGATGGCCGTGACATTCTCCTGAACGCTCTGGTTCAGATCGTCGTAGCGCTCAAAGACCTGCTTGAAGTAGCGGGTGGCCCGGTTCATGATCAGGAGCAGGACCACGGACAGGAAGGCGACCGCTGCCAGATAGATGGAGGCGATCCTGGGGCTGATCACAAAGCTCATGATCATGGCGGTGATCAGGGAGATGGGCGCCCGCATGGCCATGCGCAGCAGCATCATGTAGGCGTTCTGGATGTTGGTCACGTCCGTCGTCAGCCTGGTCACCAGACCGGAGGTGGAGAAATGATCGATATTGGCAAAGGAAAAATCCTGGATCCTGACGAACATGGCTTCACGCAGGTTCCTGGCAAGGCCGGTGGCTGCCCTGGATCCGAAATAGCCGCCGCCGATGCCGAAAGCCAGGCCCATAAGCGCCATAACGATCATCTTTCCGCCGGTGACTACGATAAATCCCATGTTTCCGGCCTGGATCCCCCTGTCCACGATCTGTCCCATCAGGATGGGGATGATCATTTCGCAGATGACCTCGCCGATCATACAGATGGGAGTCAGTATGGAGGGCAGCTTAAATTCCTTGATCTGCCCCGCAATTGTCTTAATCATGCCTGTTCTTCCTCCGTTTCGTCTTTGATGTTGTCATACATTCTGTCAAGCAGCCTTTTTAAGGTCTCCGTCTCTTCCCCGGAAAGGCCCTCCGTCAGCCGCTGATCCAGCCGCTTCCTGTGGCGGAAGGAGTCACGCAGCATCCTGCGGGCCGTATCCGTCAGGGTGATCATGCGGAAGCGCCTGTTGTCGGGATCCACCCTGGACTCCACAAGCCCCTTTTCCGAAAGCCGCCGGATCAGGCCGATCCCCGTGGGATGGGCTATGTGCAGGGCTTCGCAGACGTCCTTGAGAGAGGTCTTCTCCTCCTGACGCATTTCCAGAAAGGCCAGCACCGTCACCTGGGAATATGTCAGATCATCCTTTTTGAGGCGGTTGTTCATATCCGTCATATAACGCTCGCTGATCTTCTTGAGCTTGAAGGGAATGGGTTCCTCCGATGGCTCGGGATAGTGTCTGCACTGGTTCATTCTTTTCCTTTCTGCCGCAGAAAGCGGCATACAGGAGCCCCCCCGGATGAAAAACAGTCCCGGGCTTCCTGTTAAATGTAGCCTGCTACATCTGTACTTTCCATGATATATTTGCGGAATTATAAAGTCAATAGCAGTGAAAAAAGAATGAAATTTTATGAAAAAGGGGGATGAAAGTAAAAGAAATGTATGCCTTTCCTTTCCGCAGGGGAGGGATGAGAGAATGGTCCCGGCAGGCGGCGGAGAAAGAAAAATGATTTTTTTTAATGTCCGGAAAAATCTGTCCGAATGGATCTTAAGAATTGATTTTAGAAAAATTTAATATTTTCGGAGGGGGTTTTCATGAGGGATCCGGTTTTTTTTCAGCGCATATCCCGCCGGACCTGTTCAGTCTTCTGAGGCGTTTTTTCCGCCAGGCGGCCTTCTTTAAAAGGTCCCGGACGGATCTTCCGGCCGTCTCTTCCCAGTTCCAGACCTTTTCCTGCCTCTCGCAGAAGGTGGCGATCATACAGGGATCCGCGCAGCACAGGTAGGTCCTGCCGCAGCAGGCGGTCCATAAGGCGGTGGAAAGGGAAAGGGTATAGAGGAGGTCCGACTCCTCCTGACCGCACAGGATGCAGGCTCCGGAAAGCCTGTTGACGAAGTATTCATAGACCAGCTTTTCTCCCGTCTGCCTTTCCGGCGCCAGATTGGCCACGGAATATCCTGCTTTTTCGCATAATTGCGTGAATTTTTCTTCCCATGCCCGTATTTCTTCCGCTTTTTCCCCTTTCCTGAACCCGTCTGTAATATACAGGCCGAAAAGGGGCTTCTCGGGAAGTCTTCTGGCGGAGGCCCTGTCGATATATCCCATGACCTGGGCCGTCTCCCTGACCCTGCTGCGGAGGGAATCGCTGATGTCCGGGTAGCCCTGCATGGCCTTGCTGGCAGAGGACCTGGAGGTGCAGCAGACGATCGAAACGTCTCTGAGTGTTACCATGTTTCTTTCCTTTCTTTCTGATAGATTTGGGGACCTGCCGGAAAAAAGGCTCTCGCCTCCCCCGCCGGGAAGCCCCATATAAAAAATGATATCGGAAAGAAAATAAAAATGCAAAAACGGCTGGGGCCTATGGAGCGCCGGCAGAGCCGTGCAGGATCGGGAAAACATGCTCATAATCCCGGCGGTCAGATCCAGGGGCCGAAAAATTCTTTTAAAAAACTATTGACACTTCCCCTCCCGCACACTATAATAAATTTTGCTGTTGAGGAACAGCGATGTGTTAGTGTAGCTCAGCTGGATAGAGCGTCTGGCTACGGACCAGAAGGTCGCGAGTTCGAATCTTGTCACTAACATCCCGAAGGAATCGGTTGAAAGACCGGTTCCTTTTTTTGTTCCGGAAGGGAAAGTCAGAAAAAAAAAGGCAGCGGCGGTGCGCCGTGAGCAGAAACGCCCGGGCTATAGCCAGCCCGGGCGTTTCTTTGTCTTTCTTATCTTAGTCTTTCTTATCTTAGCTGCCTGTCAGCCGTCTTTTGCTCCGGTCTCCGGTCAGTCGCGTTCCACGATGGCCGCGCAGCCCATGCCGCCGCCTACGCAGAGGGTGGCAAGGCCCTTCTTGGCGTCTCTTCTTGCCATCTCATGAAGGAGGGTGACCAGGATGCGGCAACCGGATGCGCCTACGGGATGGCCCAGAGCGATGGCGCCGCCGTTGACGTTGAGGATGTCATTGTTCCATGCCAGATCGTGGGCGACTGCCACGGACTGGGCGGCAAAGGCCTCGTTGGCCTCGATCAGATCGAAGTCCTCGATCTTGTAGCCGGTCTTCTCCATGACCTTTCTGGTGGCATAGACGGGGCCGATGCCCATGATCTCGGGCCTGCAGCCTGCCAGCTCGCCGCCGATCCATGTAGCCATGGGGGTGACGCCCAGTTCCTTTGCCTTCTCTTCGCTCATGACGATGATGGCTGCTGCCGCGTCATTGATGCCGGAAGAATTGGCGGCCGTAACCTTGCCGTCCTTCTTGAAAGCGGGGCGCAGTCCGGAGATGCCTTCCGCGGTAACGCCCTTTCTGGGTCCTTCGTCCGTATCGAAGATAATGGTCTTTTTCTTCTGCTTGACTTCCACGGGAACGATCTCGTCCTTGAACTTGCCTTCGGCAATGGCCTTCTCGGCCTTGTTCTGGGACCATGCGGCGAACTCATCCAGCTGCTCTCTGGTCAGGCCCCACTCGTCGCAGATGTTCTCTGCGGTGATGCCCATGTGGATGCCGTAGAAGGCGTCGGTCAGAGCGTCGCGGATCATGGCGTCGTCGATCTGGGCGGAGCCCATACGGTAGCCGTATCTGCCGCCGTACAGAAGGTAAGGAGCCTTGGACATGTTTTCCATGCCGCCTGCCACGATGATGTCGGCTTCGCCGTATTCGATCAGCTTTGCGGCCAGGTTGACGCAGTGCAGGCCGGAGCCGCACAGTACGTTGATGGTAGTGGCGGGAACTTCAACAGGGATGCCTGCGTTCACGGCAGCCTGTCTTGCGGGGTTCTGGCCCAGACCTGCCTGGATGACGCAGCCCATGTAGACCTCGTCCACCATCTTCGGATCAATGCCGGTCCTCCTCAGGGCCTCTTTGATCACGATGGTTCCCAGTTCAGGTGCGGGAACGGTGCTGAGGGTGCCGCCCATGGTGCCGATGGCCGTTCTGCAGGCGCCTGCCAGTACTACTTTTCTTTTCATTTGCTGTACCTCCGTATATTGATTTTAAATAGCTTCTTAAGTCAGCTCCGCCCCATATCTTCCTTACTGGGTGAGGTCGGCATATTCGGCCCGGTAGGCCGCCTTTAAAAAGTCATCCGGATTCAGACACAGGTGAAGCCCGATCCTTCCTCCGCTGACGTAGATCTCGTCGAAAAGCTGGGCGCTTTCGTCCAGCCTGGTCACGAAGGGCTTTTTCATGCCGATGGCCGTACAGCCTCCCCGGACATAGCCTGTCAGTCCGAAAAGCTCCTTCACATGGATCATCTGCACGGATTTGACCCCCACGGATCTGGCACATTTCTTAAAGTCCAGCTCCTCTTCCACCGGGATCACAAAAACATAGTGCTGCCCGTCGGACCCCAGGGTGACCAGGGTCTTGAAGACCTGCTCATGGGGCAGGCCCAGGACATCCGCCGAGGTGACTCCGTCCGAAAACTCTCCGTCCGTTTCATAGGACATATGTTTAAAGGGGATGCCCTCCGTTTCCAGGATCCGCATCGCATTTGTCTTATTGTCTGCTTTCTTAGCCATAGTTATTCCGCCTTCTCCTGTCTCTTATGTTAATGCCCTGATATTTTTCTGTCAATCCGAATCTCTCCCTTCGTTTTTCCTTTTCCGCGGCCCCGGATCTCCCGGCTCACCCACCATAAAAGGCGCCCCGGCATAAGCCGGAGCGCCTTTTATGGTGGGTTTAAGTAAAACTGTATTTACCTTTTTAATTATTTTCCCTTTGCGGGCCTGGAGGGATATTTCTCCATTGCCTCTTCGATGGTCATGCCGGCGGCAACGGCTTCCTTTCGTTTTCCGTTGACCTCCTGGATCTCCCGTACCCTCTCTCCGTCCAGCTCGTAGCCTGTCATGGACCACAGTGTCAGGGCCCAGGCGCACATGGGAACGACGCAGAAAAGGATGATGACCACCATGTTCATGCCGGGGGTATAGGGAGTCGTCTTGGTGGGCAGGGCGTCAAGACCGATCACGGTGACGGCCACGCCCACGACGGTGGCCGAAAGACTGGATACCAGCTTGTTGGTGGACCAGGCCGCAGGCAACATATATTTTGAACTGGCTGCCTGCCTCTATGCCATCCTCTGCTGTGTCTTTGCCCTGCTGATCCAGTTCATCGTGACCCAGTGGCAGAGGGCCGATACCGAAAGGCTCCTGACCGCCCAGCTTTTCTCGGAATCCAGAAAGTAGTACGAGCAGTGGTCCGTCAATGCCGGCATGGTCCGGCACTGGATCCACGATCTGCGCCATCTGATGAACCGCATCGAAAAGCTGGCTTCCCAGAAGCACGTGGAGATCCCGGACATTTCCTAAGTTAGAGCCGCCGTGGACCGGATCTCTCCCACCGCCAGGACCGGCAACGATGCCCTGGACCTGCTCCTTCGCAACATGGACGACCTCTGCCGCCAGAGCGGCATAGCCCTCCAGTGCGTGGCTTACGCGGACTGCCTGAAATATTTCGACGGCATGAAGCTCTATTTTCTTTTTGCCAATGCCATCGACAATGCCATGGAAAGCGTATCCAGGATCCGGGATCCGGAAAAAAAGCTGATCGATATCAGCATCCGGTCCTTCGGCGATACGGCCTCCATCCGGATCTGGAACTATTACACAGGCCCCATCACCTTCTCTTCCGGCCTTCCCGTTACCAGCAAGGAGGAGGAGTCCCACGGCTTTGGCATGAAGAGCATGCAGAGGATCGTGGACGAATTCGACGGGGTCATGAACGCCCATACGGAAGGAGAGATCTTCAACCTGGACATCATGCTGCCGGTGCCGGAGGCCAGTCTCCGGGAGGAAAGCTGAAAATTCCCCGGAGCCCAAAGGGAAAGGGACAGGGGAAAGAGGAAATAAGGAAGGCGGCCTGCAGTGCGCGGGCCGCCTTTTCTATATGCAGACAGGAGCCTGCCTTCCGCAGGTTCCTGTCTGGTCCTATAATATTTTCCTTTTCTGGCATTTGATATAAGGCCACGCATCCCTTATGATAGAGCCATCAGATGTATCTGAGGAGGAAAACGCCATGAAGAAAATACTTACGATCCAGGATATATCCTGCGTGGGCAAATGCTCTCTGACAACGGCCCTGCCAATCATATCCGCCATGGGGATCGAGACCTGTGTCATTCCCACCGCGGTCCTGTCCAACCATACTGCTTTCTCTTCCTTCACTTTCCGGGATCTGACCGAGGACATCCCCGGGATCTATGAGGTATGGAAAAAGGAAGGCTTCCGCTTCGGCGCCGTCTACAGCGGCTACCTGGGATCTGCGGAGCAGATCGGCCTGGTCCGCCGGGCCTGGCAGGAATTCGGCGGAAAAGATGCCATAAAAATCGTGGATCCAGCCATGGCGGACCACGGAAAGCTCTATACAGGTTTTTCGGAAAGTTTTGTTTCGGAAATGGCTTCTCTGTGCGGACAGGCGGATCTGATCCTTCCCAACCTGACGGAGGGCTGCCTTATGACAGGCCATCCCTACAGGGAAGGCGGCGGCGAGGCCTATTATAAGGATCTTCTGAGGAAACTGGGGGATCTGGGCGCCGGCACGGTGGTCATGACCGGGGTCGGCCTGCAGGAGGGAAGGCTGGGCGCCATGACCTACAGACGCTCCGACGGCAGCTTTTCCTTCTATGACAACGAAAAGCTCCCTGTCAGCTTCCACGGCACCGGCGATATCTTTGCCAGCTGCGTGACCGGAGCCCTGGCCCTTGGCTGCAGCGCGGAGGAGGCCGCGGCCCTGGCCGTGGACTTTACCCTGGAGTGCATGAAGGAGACCATGAAGGATCCCGATCATTCCTGGTACGGGGTCAACTTTGAGTCCGCCCTGCCCTGGCTGACAGACCGGGTCAGAGGTCTCGAGGGGTAAGTCGGAAAACAGCAAAACAGGCGGTCCGCTTTCGCGGCCGCCTGTTCTTTTTTTCTTATCTCACAGGACCTGCGTCCTGCTTCTTATGAAATATCAGCCCTTCTTTGCAGCAAGATCGGCAGCGATCTTCTTGGTCAGAGCGGGCACGACCTTGTTGAGGTCGCCTACGATACCGATATCGGCCACGTCAAAGATGGGAGCATTCTCATCCTTGTTGATGGCGATGATCAGATCGGACTCTTCCATGCCGGCCACGTGCTGGATGGCACCGGAGATGCCGATGGCGAAGTAGATCTGAGGACGAACGGTCTGGCCTGTCTGACCGACCTGGAGATCCTTGGGCTTCCAGCCGGAATCTACGACTGCACGGGAGCAGGAAACGGTACCGCCGATGACTTCTGCCAGATCCTCAAGAATCTTGAAGTTCTCGGGGCTGCCGACGCCGCGGCCGCCGGATACAAGGATCTTGGCAGCGGAGATATCAGCGACGGACTTCTTCTCTCTGACGATCTCAAGGATCTGTGTATACTTGTCATTCTCAACGATGCCGGCGTCGAAGTTGATGACTTCTGCCTTGGCGCCTTCGATGGGAGTGATCTTCTGCATAACGCCGGGACGGACGGTTGCCATCTGAGGACGGAAGTCAGGGCAGGCGATGGTGGCAATGGTGTTGCCGCCGAATGCAGGACGGGTCATGAGCAGCAGGTTGAACTTTGTAGGATTGGTCAGCGGGAAATCGCCGATATCCAGCTTGGTGCAGTCTGCGGTCAGACCGGTATGGATTCTGGAGGATACGCGGGGGCCAAGGTCACGGCCGATAGCGGTTGCGCCTACCAGAAGGATTTCGGGCTTGAACTCCTTGATCACGGCGACCAGTGCCTGGGTATAGGGCTCGGTCCTGTAATCCTTGAGGGCGGGATCGTCCACAACGATGACCCTGTCAGCGCCGTAGCGGGCAAGTCTGTCTACCAGGCCGCCGACTTCATAGCCGACGAGTACAGCTGTGACTTCCTTTGTTTCCAGGCTGGATGCCAGTTCTTTCGCTTTGCCGAGAAGCTCCAATGCGACCGGTGTGATCTCATTGTCTACCTGCTGAGCGAAGATAAATACTCCTTTATATTCTTCTAAAGACATGTTTTCTTCTCCGTTCCGCGCTTATTTCTGCGCTTTTACTTTCTAATTATTAAACTGAGCCTCTTGAATTATCAGATGAAGTGCTTCTCTTTCAGCAGATCGAAGATGATCTGTGCGCCCTCTTCATCGCTGTCGGGAGTGTACTTTGTGCCAGCGCCCTTGGCCACCTTGTCGGAAGCCTTGGCAATCTGGGTAGGTGATCCCTTCAGACCGAGGTTGCTGTCGTCCACATCCTTCAGATCTGCTCTGCCCCAGACGGTGATCTCTTTTTCGAATGCATCGAAAATTCCGCCGGGAGTCATGTAACGGGGCTCATTTAATTCGGAAAGTGCAGTTACAAGGCAGGGCATCTTGGCCTTGACAATGTGGTATCTGTCTTCAAACTGGCGCTTTACGATGACGCTGTCGCCTTCGATCTTCAGGTCTTCCGCGTAGGAAATTACGGGAATGCCCAGATGTTCGGAGATCTGAGGGCCGACCTGAGCGGTATCACCGTCGATGGCCTGACGGCCGGTGATGACCAGATCATACTCCAGGTTTCTCAGAGCGCCTGCGATCGTGGAAGAGGTTGCCCAGGTGTCAGCGCCGCCCAGGACTCTGTCGGTAACAAGGATGCCCTTGTCAGCGCCCATGGCATAAGCTTCGCGAAGGACTGCCTCGGCCTTGGGAAGGCCCATGGTCACGACTGTAACCTCTGCGCCGTACTCATCTTTTAATCTGAGAGCTGCTTCCAGACCGGCCTTGTCATCGGGATTCATGATGGCAAGCATTGCAGCTCTGTCCAGTGTTCCATCGGGTTTGAACTTAACGCCGCCCTTTGTATCGGGAACCTGCTTAACGCATACTACGACTTTCATGTGTCATTCTCCTTTGTTTATTATCAAACTTTACTCGGTAATCGATCAATGATCCGGATTATCTCAGCATGGAGCCGGAGATGACCATACGCTGAACTTCGGATGTGCCTTCATAGATCTCGGTGATCTTGGCATCACGCATCATACGCTCAACTTCGTACTCTCTGATATAACCGTAACCGCCAAAGAGCTGAACAGCCTTTGTGGTGACTTCCATAGCGGTCTGTGCTGCGAACAGCTTTGCGGTAGCTGCTTCTACGGAATAGACCTTCTGGGTTGCCTTTGCCATAGCTGCTTTATAAACAAGGAGCTTAGCTGCCTCAACCTTGGAATACATCTCAGCAAGCTGGAACTGTGTATTCTGGAATGCGGAAATGGTTCTGCCGAACTGCTTTCTTTCCTTGACGTACTCAACGGTCCTTTCAAGAGCGCCTTCTGCGATACCCAGAGCCTGCGCAGCGATACCGATACGGCCGCCGTCCAGAGTGTGCATTGCATAAGCAAAGCCCTTGCCCTTCTGGCCCAGCAGGTTGTCTGCAGGGATCCTGCAGTCCTGGAAGATCAGTTCGTATGTGGAAGAACCGCGGATACCCATCTTGTTTTCCTTGGTACCGAATGTGAAGCCGGGAGTGTCCTTCTCGACGATGAATGCGGAGAAGACCTTCTGCTTGCGGCCGCGCTTCTCGATGATGTCGGTATAGGCAATGATGATGTAGATATCGGCTTCCTTACCGTTTGTAATGAAGCACTTGGAGCCGTTGAGGATGTACTCGTTGGTCTCAGCATCATAGACAGCCTTTGTCTGTACGCCCTGGGCATCGGTGCCGGCACCGGGCTCGGTCAGACCGAAAGCGCCCAGCTTCTCGCCCTTTGCAAGGGGAACCAGATATTTCTGCTTCTGGGCTTCGCTGCCGTAGAAGAGAATGGGATCGCAGCACAGGGAGCTGTGTGCGGAAACGATAACGGAAGTCGTGCCGCAGACCTTGGCCAGTTCTTCTACACACATGATATATGTAAGAGGATCACAGCCCTGTCCGCCGTATTCCTTCGGAACCGCGATGCCCATGAAACCGTACTTCTGCATCTTTTCAACGGTATCCCTGGGGAAAATCTCAGTTTCATCAACGTCAATTGCACGAGGCTTAACTTCTTTTTCAGCGAAATCTTTGAACAGATCTCTCGCCATTTCATGCTGTTTGTCTAACTGAAAATCCATTGTAAATCTCCTTATTATTATTTATTCGATCCGGGAGAAGGACGCCCTGCGCCCTTCTCCCGGTCATAATCTTTCCGTGCTGATTACTTGTCGGTAGGGACCTTGCCGTTTGTGTAATCATAGAAGCCGATGCCGGTCTTGACGCCCAGTCTCTTGCCGCGGACCATCTTGCGGAGCAGAGGGCATGCGCGGTACTTGGAATCACCGGTGTCAGCATAGATGACATCCATGATGGCAAGAACGATATCCAGACCGATGTAGTCGCCCAGCTCAAGGGGACCCATGGGGTGGTTGCAGCCAAGCTTCATAGCGGTATCGATGCCCTCGATATCGGAAACGCCTGCTTCGTAAACGCAGATGCCTTCGTTGATCATGGGAACAAGGATTCTGTTAACGACGAAGCCTGCAGCCTCGTTGACCTGAACGGGAGTCTTGCCCAGGGTAACGGAGATCTCTTTGACCTTCTCGACGATCTCGGCGGGAGTATTCAGACCTGCAATGACCTCCACCAGCTTCATAACGGGAGCGGGATTGAAGAAGTGCATGCCGATCACGGGCTTGGAAAGGCCGGAGCCGAGCTCTGTGATGGACAGGGAAGAAGTATTGGAAGCATAGATGCAGTCAGGATTCTTTACGATTTCATCCTGGAGCTGTCTGAAGCAGTCCTTCTTGATGGACATAACTTCCAGAGCTGCCTCAACTACGAGGTCAGGATCGACAGCGATGGTGTTGAGACCGGTCTCGATCTTTGCAAGGATAGCGTCTGCAGCTGCCTGCTCCATCTTGCCGCGGGCGATTCTCTTGTCGAAGCCCTTCTTGATCTTTGCATAGCCGCCTGCTGCGAACTCTTCCTTGATGTCGCAGAGGTAGACCTTTTCAACCGCGCCGCACTGTGCGAATGCCTGTGCGATACCGGAACCCATTGTACCAGCGCCAATAACTGCTACTTTCATTTTGTGATCCTCCTTATCATTTTTCGGATTAAAATATTATCTTACCTGTTCTGGAAGTCGACCATCTTGACCTTCTTGGGGTCGTCCTTCTTGCGAAGGAAGTTGGCCATGCCTTCCTGCTGATCATAGGTCTCGAAGCAGGAGCCGAACAGCTTCTCTTCCACTACCAGAGCCTGATCCATGTCCACCTGGAGACCTTCGTTGATGGCCTTCTTGCAGGCGCGGACAGCGATGGGAGCCTGCTTTGCGATCCTGGCGGCAAGCTTCTTGGCTGCGGGAAGGAGCTCTTCCTGAGGATAAACGGCGTTGACAAGTCCGATCCTGTAAGCTTCGTCAGCCTTGATGTTGCTGTTGGAGAAGATGATCTGCTTTGCCATGCCGGGGCTGACCAGACGGGCCAGTCTCTGTGTGCCGCCGAAGCCGGGAGTAATGCCCAGGCCTACTTCGGGCTGTCCGAACAGAGCGTTGTCGGAGCAGATGCGGATATCGCAGCTCATGGCGATCTCGTTGCCGCCGCCCAGAGCAAAGCCGTTGACTGCTGCGATGACGGGGATGGGGAATGTCTCGATCCTGCGGAAGATGTCATTGCCCTTCTTGCCGAATGCCTCGCCCTCTTCCTTGGTCAGAGTGCTCATCTCGCCGATGTCTGCGCCGGCCACGAAGGACTTCTCGCCTGCGCCTGTCAGGACCAGAGCGCGGACTGCTTCCAGATCCACACCGTCCAGAACAGCGTTCAGATCATCCAGTACTTCGGAGTTCAGAGCGTTCAGAGCCCTGGGACGATCGATGGTGATGATACCTACAGCGCCTTCTACTTCATACTGTACAAAACCCATAACTTTACCTCACTGAAAATATCTGTTTCAACATATGTACCCCCGGAGCAGCAGCTGCCCCGAGGGAACATTCTATGTCCTACTATGATTTATGCTTCGTATTTCTCTACGATGGTGGCGCATCCCATGCCGCCGCCGATGCACAGAGTGGCAAGGCCGCGCTTTGCGTCCCTTCTGACCATCTCATGCAGCAGGGTAACAAGGATACGGCATCCGGAAGCACCTACGGGGTGGCCCAGAGCAATGGCGCCGCCGTTGACATTGAGCTTCTTGAGATCGAAGCCCAGCTCTCTGCCGACTGCTACGGACTGTGCTGCGAAGGCTTCGTTTGCTTCGTACAGGTCGAAGTCGTCAATGGTAAGACCGGTCTTTGCCAGGACCTTCTTTGTGGCTGCTACGGGGCCTATGCCCATGATGGAAGGATCTACGCCGCCCAGAGCGCCGGCTACCCATGTTGCCATAGGCTTGACGCCCAGTTCGATGGCCTTCTCTTCGCTCATCACGACGACAGCTGCAGCGCCGTCGTTGATGCCGGAAGCGTTGCCTGCGGTGGTCACGCCGTCAGCATTGATGGGGCGAAGTCTTGCGATGCTCTCGGCAGTGGTGCCGGGACGGGGGCCTTCGTCTGTATCGAACACGATAGTCTGCTTCTTCTGCTTGACTTCTACGGGAACGATCTCATCCTTGAAGACGCCGGCTTCCTGGGCCGCACATGCCTTCTGCTGGGAAGCGGCCGCGAACTCGTCGAGCTCCTGCCTTGTCAGTCCCCACTGAGCAGCTACGTTATCGGCTGTTCTGATCATGTGATAATCATTGAATGCATCCCAGAGGGCATCCTTAATCATGGTGTCGACCAGCTTGCCGTCGTTCATTCTGTAACCATAACGGCCCTGCATGACTGCGTAGGGAGCCATGGACATGTTTTCCATACCGCCTGCGACTACGATGTCCGCGTCGCCTGCAATGATCATATCTGCTGCCATGTTGACACAGTTCAGACCGGAACCGCATACGACATTGATGGTAACAGCAGGGACTTCCACCGGAAGACCGGCCTTGATGGAAGCCTGTCTTGCCACGTTCTGGCCCTGACCTGCCTGGATAACACAGCCCATCAGAACTTCGCTGACCTGATCTGCAGGAACGCCTGCGCGGTTAAGAGCCTCTTTGATCACGATCGCACCAAGGTTGGCTGCGGGGGTTGTGCTGAGTGCGCCGCCCATTTTGCCGATCGCTGTACGGACAGCGCCGGCGAGAACTACTTTCTTTGCCATAAGATTTCCTTCCTTTCATGACATATGCCTGCTTCCGCTTTCTGCGGAAGCATCCTGCTGCAACGTTGATTGTTAAAAATTTATCATTGCACTTTGGATATTATAACACCGGTCTTCACTCTTTGCAATGACTATTCACGCCGTAATAATAAACTCTTTCTGAAATGACCAAGGGCAGCTCCGCCCCCGGGGCGGGGACGGAACTGCCCTGCTGAAATGACTTTCGGATTTATGCTTCAGGCTCGATCAGTCCGTAGGTTCCGCCCTTTCTCTTATAGACAACAGCGGTCTGCTCTGTCTCTGCATTGATAAAAACGAAGAAGCTGTGTCCCAGAAGCTCCATCTGCACGCAGGCATCTTCCGGATACATGGGCTTGAAGTCGAAGGTCTTATGGCGGACGATCCGGATGGTCTCTTCAAAGGAATCGGCTCTTTCGATGAACTCTCTCTTCAGGTTCGCGCCTTCCTGGTGCTTCCTGATGATCTTTCCCTTATACTTCTTGACCTGTCTCTCGATGACCTCCTCTACCAGGTCGATGGATACATACATATCGTTGCTGACCTGCTCGGAACGGATGATGCTGCCCTTGATGGGAATGGTCACCTCGATTTTATGACGGTCCTTGTCCACGCTCAGGGTGACATGAGCCACAGTATCCTTTGAAAAGAATTTGTCCAGCTTGCCCAGCTTGTCGCGTACAGCCTGATCCAGATTGGGCGTCACTTCCATGTTCTTGCCAATAATTAAAAACTCCATAAGCACCTCTTTCCGCGGAGCCTTACCTGTGTCCGCTTATGTTATTTGCCAGAAAACCGGAAAGCCGCTTTTCCGGGAGCCTCAAAGCGCTGCGGCAGCGCACCGCTTTTCGACACCATTATTATACCATAGACCGGAGCAAGCACAGTTTATTTTATGCAAAATTCATAAAAAAGATGCGCACCGGAGTGCGCATCTTCATCAATAACCATATGAAAGAACTTCTGCCTGCGGCAGGTCCTTTATTTATACAAGCCTTCTGATGCAGGCGATGGTGCCCATGTAGGAAAGGTCGGACACCTTGATGCCGGTCCTGGGAGTGGACGCGTGGACGATCTGATTGTTTCCGATATAGATGCCCACATGGCCGTAGAAGCAGACCAGGTCTCCGGGCTGTGCGTTGGCAAGAGAGCCCACATTGGTTCCGTAGGATCTCTGGGACGCGTCATAGTGTGGAAGGCTGATCCCGAAATGAGCGAAGACACCCATGGTAAAACCGGAGCAGTCGCATCCGTGGGTCAGGCTGGTGCCGCCGTATACATAAGGGTTTCCCAGGAACTGCATGGCATAATCCACGACTGCCTGGCCCGACATGTAATTGTCGTCATATTCCTGCTGGGCTTCTTCCAGGAAGGACTCTGCCGCCACAACGGCGTCGGATGCCGCACAGATGACGGCCATCGCGGTCTCCTGGTCCGTGAAGGAATCTTCCGTAAGCGCCTGGGCACTTTCAAGGATCTTCTCGGCCCTGGCTGTTTCGATCTTGGCATTCTGCAGGTTTGCGGCGTAGTCGCCTTCCCTGTCTTCGATCTCCTGGGCTGTATCCGCTGTGGGATAGCCTGTTCCTACCTCGGCGTAGTCTGCCGAGATGTATCCTTCTCCGTATTCGGGAAGGGTCACTCTGATCCATCCGTCTTCCTCGCCCGAAGCATCGATCTCTGTTCCGGCGGGAAGGCCGGTGATGATGTCGTACTCTGTTCCGGGGCCGGAGCGCACATTCAGAGTGGAAGATTCCGTCATGACGGTGGCTGTGGTCTGCTTGGTCAGCTCTGCCAGCTTTTCGGCTGCCTGGCCGATGACCAGTTCTTCGCGGTCTACGTAGCCGACGACATCGCCGGATTTAATGCGGATCCAATCGCCGCCGTCATCCTCCAGGACGGTCGCCACGTCGTTGGCCTTCATCTGGCCTACGACCTCTCCGTCTTCGGAAGCGCTGCTCCTTACGGAGACTGTCTCCGGGCTGGATGCGACTGCGATAGTATTGGTCTTGCCTGTGTTAGCAATGACATCCTGGCCCAGAACATTACTGACTGCGTTGGTGCCGACGGAAGAAAGAAGCAGGCTGCTGCCGGCTTCGGCAATATCTGCCGACTGGTCCGTTTCCGCAGACATCTCGGCTGCAGCTTCACTGATTTCCACAGCGGCCATGGCCGGAAGGCACACGGACCCTGCGGCAACAGCCGCTGACATAAGACCGGTAATAAATCTGACTTTTAAGGACTTCATTTTACCTCCATGAATTTACGCAGCATTTCCGTTCGTTACAACTTTATGGTTTTTATTACGGAATTGTTACGTTTTTTATTCATGGAATAATATAGCAAAGCCATTATTGCTTGTCAACTCTGTCAAAAGCCCTGCGTAACATTTTCATAAAAAGTTAATAATTATGAAATCATGCTGAAAAGCAGCTTAATGGCAAATGTTTTTCCGTTAAGGGCGGTCCGGGCGCTGCCGCCCATTTTCTCCATCATCCCCCGGATATTGTCAAGGCCGATCCCCGTGCTCTCCTCTCCCTCCGTATTTTTCCTGCAGGTATTGGTGACGGATATGCAGAGCATTTCTCCGCTCCGGCCCGTCTCAAAGACCACCGGATCGGCCGGGTCTGCATACTTGACCGCGTTGGACACGATGTTTTCCAGGATCCTGCCGATATAGCCCTGCCTGACCCTGACCCGGCCCTCCGGGAAGTCCCCCTTGAGAGTGACCGTAAAGCCCTGGCTGCCCAGGTATTCCGCCGCTTCGGATACGGGGTCGTAAAGAAGCTCCCTGAAGGAGACTGTCTCCTCCGCACTGCCCTCCTGCCCCGTTCCCCGCTCCAGGGAATACGCAAAGATATTGTCGGACAGTTCCTTGATCAGGCTCCCCTTTTCGTGGATGGCCCGCACGTATCTCTTCCACTGGTCCGCGTCCTCATATCTGGCGTTTTCCAGGATCTCGGCGTAGAGCAGCAGGGATGTCAGGGGCGTTCTCAGGTCATGGGACATTTCCGTGATCACATCCCGGAAGGCGTCGGTGGTCTCCCGGTTCTTTCGCATCTCCACCCGGATGCCCAGGCGCATGCTTTCTATGCTGGAAGCCAGAAAGCTCAGTTCATCCTTTCCCTTCACGGTAATGGGATAGGTCAGGTCCCCGCTCTCCAGGATGGCCACCTCCCGGCTGAGCTCCGCTATGTAGCGGATCTCGGACCGGATCCCCAAAAGGAAGATCAGAAGAAAGAGCACAAAGGTGGAAGCCACCCTGAGCAGGATCAGCATGATCTCCATTCTGTGCACATAGAAGCCGTAAAGGACCAGCTGGGCCCTGCCGTCCTTGAAGGTTATGACATAGTTGGACTGCCATGTATAGTAGAATTCCTCCTCTTCCTGCCTTCCGGAATAGCCGGGGTCCATGGAATCGTAGATCAGGGCATAGTTCTTGTAGATCTCCATCTCCAGATCCCGGTGCTGCCTGACCCATCTTGTCAGGGCGTTGGAATCTCCGGAAGAAAGTCTGTTGTCGGTGACGTATTTCTGGAACTCCTCGAAATTCCGCTCATTCTGGGACTCCTGGAAGGAATCCCACACGGCTTCGCCGAAAACAAGTCCCACCAGGCGGTCGGACAGGGCAAAAAAAGCCCCCGAGCAGGCGAGGGCTATGATCAGAAGCATGACAAGTCTGAAATATATGGAGTTCCGGTTCCACTTATTGATCATAGCAGGGCGGGACAGGGCAGGCCCGGGGAGCCATCCCTGTCCCTTTCTCCTTTCTTATAAAAAAAGCCTGCCAGAAGCAGGCTTTTTTTTCAGGGCCGCAGTGCTCAGGCTTCCGGAAGAGGACTTCTCGTCACAAACCGGTAGCCTCTCCCCCATACGGTGACCACATGCTTGGGCTTCTGGGGATCCTTTTCGATCTTGACCCGGAGCTTGCGGATATGCACCGTAATGGTGGAGTTGCAGCTGTAGAAATATTTTTCGTTCCATACAGATTCATAAAGCTCTTCCGCCGGAAATACCCTGCCGGGGTTTTCCATAAGAAGCAGCAGTATCCTGTATTCGATGTCGGAAAGGCTCAGCTCCCGGCCGTTCATTCTGACCTCGTTGTAGGTCCTGTTGATCCGGATCCCCGACAGCTCGATGTACCCTCCGTCTCCCGGGGAGACCTCGCTTCCCTTTCCCTTGTAGACACAGTAGCGGCGCAGCAGGGCCTTGACCCTTCCCAGGAGCTCGGCATAGGAAAAGGGCTTGGCAAGATAGTCGTCGCCCCCGGCCATCAGGCCTACCAGCTTGTCGGATTCTCTGGATTTGGCAGTCAGAAAGAGGACCGGCACATTGGAGATCTTGCGGATCTCCTCACAGGTCCGAAGGCCCGAGAGGCCGGGCATCATGATATCCAGGATCACCAGATCCGTCGCCTCCGAAAGCAGTTCCAGGCCCTTTCGGCCGTTGTCCGCTTCCGTAACATGATAGCCTTCCCCCTCCAGAAGGATCCTTACGCCCTCCCGGATGTCCATATCGTCTTCCACCAACAGAATTTCCGCGCTGCTCAATGATGTATACTCCTGTTCTTCTGCCGATGACCGCATTCAGGCATCAGTCAGTAAAAGTCAGATCGTCCCCGAATCTTTCCTTTACGATCCCGTAGACCGCTTCAAGGATCCTGTCGTCCTCCACAGGCACATAATCGTCCATATCCTCGTACTCGGAATCCTCGATCCTGAAGATCAGGATCTCTCCGGATTCGTCGCTCTGCAGGGTCATAAGAGCGGCATATTCCTGCCCCTCGTACTCCACCGTATCCAGATACAGAGCCTGGATCTGATTTCCGTCTTCGTCCGTCAGAGTAATGATGTCGTCTTCAGTGTACTCTTCCAGTTCTTCGTTTTCATTATATCCCATTCCGGTATTCTCCTTATTCTAAAAGTGTTAATTTGTTACAGTACGAACTGCGAGATGCAGAAGGTAAAATAGACTGCCAGCAGGATAATACCCTGGGTCCTTGTCAGTTTTCCTCTCACCAGAGCCGGCAGGGTCATGAATCCCATAACAAAGAGCATGACCGGAATGTCGATCAGAAGAGAGGCATTGAAGCCTGCCACCGTCTTGCTGGCCGGCACCGCGAAGGGGGACAGGGCCACGGATACGCCCGAGACCAGGACCAGGTTGAAGAGGTTGGCCCCTATGATATTTCCCAGGGACAGGGCGCCGTGGCCTCTGACCAGGGAGGTGATGGCCGTCACCAGTTCGGGAAGGGACGTGCCCAGAGCGACAAAGGTCAGAGCGATGACGGATTCCGGAACGCCCAGGCCCTGGGCGATCAGGGTGCCGTTGTCTACCAGAAGGTCAGCGCCGACGGCGATCAGAGCAGCGCCCACCACCAGAAGGAGCAGGTCCTTCCACAGAGGGCTCTCTTCCTGGGCTTCCTCTTCTTTCTCCGCCTGCTGGGGCTGTCCTGTCATCTGCCTGACTGTCGTAAACATATAGAGCAGAAAGACGGCCAGCAGGATCAGGCCCATGGGCCTGTAGAAATAGCCGATGAAATAGGCCGTGATACAGTAGATGGCGGCTGCGGAAAAGAAAAACAGGACAGGGGTCCGGATGGTCTTTTTATCCACGCTCTGGGGTGTGACCGTGATGGTGATGGCGGAAATCAGGGCCGTGTTGCAGATGATGGAGCCGATGGCATTGCCGTAGGCGATCTCGCCGTGTCCGGTCAGGGCAGACTGGGCCGATACCATGACTTCGGGCAGGGTCGTTCCGATGGAGACTACCGTGGCGCCGATCAGGAGCTCCGGCACATGATATCTGCGGGCAATGCCGGTGGCACCGTCCACGAACCAGTCGCCGCCCTTGATCAGGAGCACAAGTCCGACTGCAAATAATAGAACTGCTAGAAACATTTTGATCCTCCATTTTGCAGAATATATGGTGATGGCCGTATGCCGCACTTCCGGAAAGGCTCCGGAATCCGGCGGCCGGTCTGATTCAGTATAGCACACCGGCCGGTCAAAGTCGCCCTAATAAACGGGCCCCTTCATGTAAAATCAATGTGAACTGCTTAAAAATCAGTAAGGAAAAGAGATGTCCCTCTCCCCTCTCCGGCCTGGGAAGGTGCCGGCGCCCTGCCGGTATTTTTCTGACACTTTTATTTATTATCTGATTCTTTTGTGGTATAATAGTTCCATCAGATAGAATCCCGTATAGGATGGCCCGTCTTCAGGGCGGAAAGGAGTCTTATGAACAAGATCACTTCCGGCATCCTGCTTCTGTTCATCGGGATCGTAGGACTGATATTTACATGCAGCCTGATCCTCCATGCAGGAATGTCCGCATATGCATCGTTTCTGATCGTATTTTTCGGTTTATTCTTCACCATCGGCTGCTACCTGCACAGCGGCGGCAGCAACTACCACCTATGGTAGCCCTGTAAACAGATCCGAAAAAAGCCTCCGGGAGACCGGAGGCTTTCACTTTGTCCGTATTGAAATATCTCTGCTGCCTGCGGCAGCTTTCTTAAAGATGGTCAGGCCTCGCTGTCCTCATCATTGGTGGAATGAAGGGATGCTGCCGTTACGACCGTCGTAACGATGCCCGCAAAAACGGCCACCAGGGCCATGACAGCGACGGAACCCAGAGCAATAACAACGCCTGTATCCATAGAAAATACCTCCCGAAACTCAAAACTCCTTACATGAAAGCATTATAGCACGGCAGGGCCGTGATTTCATCACTTTTCCGCATCCTTTTCCTTTCTGGACTTTCTGCGGGACGGCTCTTCCTCCCGGGGATCCTTTCTGACCAGGACACGTTCCACTCTCAGGTCGTCCATGGCCAGGACCGTAACGGTCATGGAGCCGATCCTGACGGACTCCCCTGTCTTGGGGAATCTTCCGAAGGATTCGATGGTCCAGCCGCCCACGGTCTCGGAGTCGGCATCGAAGTCCTCCTCCCGGATATCCATGGCGTCCAAAAACTCCACGATGGGGGTATCTCCGTCGATCTCGTACTCGCCCTCGGCCTTCTCGACGATATCTTCTCCCTTGATGGTATCCGTCTCATCCCAGATCTCGCCCACCACCTGTTCCAAAACGTCTTCCATGGAGATGATGCCCAGGGTACCGCCGTATTCGTCCACGACGATGGCCAGGTGCTGCCTTGCCTTCCTGAACTCGGCCAGGACCTCCGGAAGCTTCATGGTCTTATAGACATAGCAGGGCTCCATCAGGAGGGACCGGATATCCACCTTCCTGTCCTCCGTCATGGCCTTGAGGAAATGGTTCATATGCAGAACGCCTATGACGTGGTCTATGCTTTCTTCATAGACGGGGAAGCGGGTGTAGGGAGCGTCCTCCAGAACGGAAACGATCTCCTCCCAGCTGTCGTCAATATCGATGGCAGTCACGTCCACTCTGGCCGTCATGGCCTCGGAAGCGGATATGTCCGAAAAATCTATGGCATTTCTGACCAGTTCGCTCTGGTCCTCCTCCAGCACGTCCTCCTCCTGAGCCGTTTCGATAATGGAAGAAAGCTCCTCCACTTTCTCTTCCGCGTCCTCTTCGATCTGTTCCCCCTTAAAGGGAAGGGTCAGGAGAGAGACCAGAAGAACGACGATCCTGACCAGGGGCCAGAGCAGGATCATGAGGCCCCGGATGGGATAGGCATAGCGGATGGCCTTGCTGGTGGCATTCTTTTTGGTAGTGATCTTGGGAATGGTCTCCCCGAAGATGATCACGGCTGCGGTAATGAGAGCTGTGGCGATCCAGGTATGCCTGTCGTTTCCGGCGATCAGAATGACCGCCACGGTGCCCAGGGAAGAGCAGGCTATGTTGACCAGGTTGTTGCCGATCAGGATGGCGCCCAGGGCGTCATCGAAATGTTCGGCTATATAGAGGGCCAGACCGGCCTTCCTGTTTCCCTCGTCCCTTTCGCTTTCCAGCCGCAGGGTGTTGCAGGAGGAATAGGCCATCTCAGAGCCCGAAAAGAACCCGGACAGATAGATGCAGAGAATAATGCCGGCGATCACAATGATCCTGATCATTCGTTACCGCCTCCCTTCTCTTCCGCTTCCACCTTATCCAGGGGGAGTTTGACGGCGACCCTGCGGATGCGGTTGTGCTCCATCTTGGCCACCGACACTCTCAGGTCATGATAGGTGAAGCTGTCCGCCACCTTGGGAATGGACGAAAAGTGTTCGTAGACCCACTCGCCGATCCTCTTGTTCAGCAGTTCCTCCTCGTCTTCTGCGGGGGGCTGGAATCCGATCTCGTCGAAAACATCTTCCACCGTGACTTCGGGATCGATCAGATAGCTGCCGTGGCCCATGTCGATCACAGGGGTCTCCACCACATCGTCTTCGTCCCAGATCTCGCCCACCAGGACCTCCAGGATATCCTCCACCGTCACAATGCCCACGGTCCCCCCGTAGTGGTCCGTGACCACCGCCAGGTTCTGGCGGCTTTTGGACATAAGGGGCAGGAGGTCATCCACGCTGGCGCTCTCCGTCACGAACATGGGGGCGTCCAGCAGGGACCGGATGTCCAGGGAACTTTCGTTTTTCAGATAGGCCCTGATATAGCGGCGGATCCTCAGGATGCCTATGATGTTGTCGATGCTTCCCTCATAGACGGGGATCCTGCTGTGGTTGGAATTGCGGATGGTCTCCAGAATGTCGGCCGGATCATCGTCGATGTTGATGGCCGTCAGGTCCACTCTTGGGGTCAGAATGCTTTCCACCGTAATGTCATCGAACTGAAGGGCCGACGAGATCAGGTCTCCGTGTTCCTCGTCCAGGGAGCCTTCCTCCGTCATGTCTTCGATGATATCGTAGATCTCGTCTTCCGTAACGGAGATCTCCGGGTCTCCTCTGGTCAGAGAGGTGGCCAGATTTCCGATGGCAGCAAGAAGAGCCGATGCCGGCCGGAAAAGCTGGATCAGCACGGTAAGAGGGCCTATGCACCAGAGGGAAAGACGTTCACTGTATTTTTTAGCGATGCTTTTAGGGAGCATTTCTGCAAGAAAAAAGACTGCCAGAGAGGTGATCAGGGTAGACAGGGTAACTGCGGAAAGCCCCCATCTTCTGGTCACTGCCACCGTTACCAGTGAGGCAGAGCAAAGATGTGCAATATTGGTGCAGATCAGTATGGTACTGATCGTGCGGTCAAAATTATCGAGAGCATCCATGACCTGACGGGCCTTTCTGCTTCCCCGGTCGGCCAGAGTTTTCATTCTGACCCGGGACACGGATGCGAGAGCGGTTTCAGAAACAGCGATAAAATCGGCAAATAAAATCAGCAGAGCTGTTATGATCCAGGGGGCCAAACCTCCATCGTCCATAGTTACTTAAAATCCTCCAAACAAAAAAACATATTAGTATATCGTGTGATTATAGCATACTTTGTCCTTGTTTAACACAGAAATATCTCTTATTTTCAGTCATCTGCGCCGCCTTCCCCGCCGGCTCCGTCGGAGGCTCCGGCTTCATCGGACGCTTCGGCTCCGTCAGGTGTTTCGGTCCCATCGCCCGCTCCGGTGCTCTCCGCCTCCGGATCGTAGTAGGAATAGGGGATAATGATCTTGTTCTTTATATGGCTTTCCGTTCCCGGGAAGCTGGAAAAGGCATCTTCCATCAGATCTTTTCCCTGGGAGGCATTGACTGCCAGATGGGCAATGATCTCCGCCATTTTTCCGGCGTCCTGAACGATGGTGCCCGTCATCCTGCCGGAAGCGATCAGCTGCCTGGCATATTCCGTGGCGTCCACTCCGAAGACAGGAATGGTCACGGATCCTTCCATGCCGGTATTGTATCCGTATTCGTTCAGAGCGGCAATGGCTCCTTCCGCCATGTTGTCGTTGTTGCATATGACCAGTTCGATCATGTTTCCCCTGGGAACGCCGTATTCCTCCAGGTTGGCCGACATGTAGCGCCTGGCCGCCTCATCGGACCAGGTGCCCGCCAGGTCCAGCTGGAAATGGTCATAGTTGGAGGGATCGAAATATTCCATGTGCGGATAGCCTGCCTCCTCCAGCACCGCATCTGCATCCTCCACAGAATAGCGGGTCCGGTAGATGGCTTCGGGATTCAGGGCTTCTCCCTTGAAGAGGGCATAGCTGATGACGCCGTCCCCGTTCAGATCCGTTTCGCTGTAATGGTCACGGACATATTCGCCGATCATCTTTCCCTGCATATGGCCGGACTGGGAAGCGTCCGTTCCCACGAAGGCGATATTGTCAAACTCGTTCAAAAGGGTCCCTTCTTCGTCCTCCCCTTCTATGGGCTTGTTGAAAAAGATCACCTTTATATTTCTGTGCCTGGCCTTTTCAATGATCTCTGTGGCGGCCTCGGTATTGCCTGCGGAGACCACGTTGACGATCAGAAGATTGATCCCCGACGATAAGGCCGTGTCGATCTGACCGTTCTGTACAGACTGGGAAGACTGGGCGTCGTAATTGACAAAAGGGATCCCGGCTTCATGGAGTGCTATATCCAGACAGGTGCGGACTCCGGCCAGGTAGGTATCGGAAAAGGAATAGTAAAACACACCGGCCTTTACGCCCTCCTCCGGGGCATCCGGCACGGGAAGTATTTCCGTCTCCTCCTCAACGGGCATCAGTTCCGGAACAGGGGGAGCGCCGCAGCCGCCCGCCAGGCATACAAGTCCAAAGAGCGCAAAGACAGCTGTCATGATTTTCAAAGTCTTCATAAAAGCCCTTCCTTCAGGTTCCAAGCCCCGGAAAAACAAAAACGAAAGAGACAAAAAGATCTGATATCAGTATAACACAGGAGACTGCTCTTTCGGTCCGATCCGGGGGGATTTGTGATATACTTGACAGGAAGCAGGGGAGATTGCCGAAAGCACCCCGGATCCCCTGCCGCCTCAGGGGCAAATACATAAAAAAGAGGTCAGGCCATGCATGAACTCGGAATTGTTTTCAAGATCATAGATACAGTCAAGGAGACCGCCGCGGAAAACCAGGTAAGCCGGATCAATTCCGTTACCCTGGATGTGGGAGAAGTCTCGACAGTGATTCCTTCCTATTTAACAGACTGCTGGGACTGGGCCGTAAAAAAGCACGATATCCTGAAGACTGCAAAGCTCATCGTCCATCAGATCCCCGCCGTCACCTACTGCCAGGACTGTCAAAATCAGTATGAGACCGTCAGGTACGGCAAGACCTGCCCCCGCTGCGGCTCTCAAAGTACCTACCTGATTCAGGGGAACGAGCTCTATATTAAGGAAATAGAAGTTACGGCCCCCTGAAATACCGCAGATAAAAAAGCACCGGAACAGCTCGTTCTGGTGCTTTTTTAATGCCGGCAGTCGGGGTCGAACCGACACTCCTTATTGGGGAACGGGATTTTAAGTCCCGCGCGTCTGCCAATTCCGCCATGCCGGCAGACGAACATATGAAATTGTTCAATGGACCCTCTGGGACTCGAACCCAGGACCAACCGGTTATGAGCCGGGGGCTCTAACCAACTGAGCTAAAGGTCCGGATCAAACTGATAAGAATAGTTTGCGCAAATAGAAGTATAACAGCTGTGATTTTTCTTTACAAGCAGAAAAACGCCTCTGCAAAAAAGAAAATGCAGCAAGTGAACCTTGCTGCACCTCAGCGCCTCAAACAGGACTCGAACCTGTGACACCGCGGTTAACAGCCGCGTGCTCTACCGACTGAGCTATTAAGGCATGACCAAAAACAAACCGAATAAGAAAACAAACCGGATCTTTGGATCCTTCGGATC